>JBKAGC010000127.1:0-10730 GCA_046290215.1 Pseudomonadales bacterium
ATCAACATAGGCGGGTTTTACGAGTTCTATGATAAGTCCCCAAAAACAACCGTAGAGCGGTATGAGTCTGCCTTGCACCATTATCAATGTGCCTTTGAGCTGCTCGATGCAGCGGGGGTTGTCGCCGATACCATGACCGCGCAACTCAACCTTGGTCGGTTGAAAATTCAGGCAGGGGAGTTGGATCAAGCGCTTAGCCATTTTCAAGCTGCGCTGCAGCGTAATCATGCCCAACACAACAAGGTGATTCGGAGTTATTTGTATCTGAATATGGGTATTGTGTATGAATTGCTGGGAGATAATCACCGCGCGAAACACTATCTACAAAGAAGCTATGACCTTCGGCGCCGTGCGGGTGGCAAACGTTTTCAGAACAAAGCGGCACTGTCACTGGGGCGGTTGGAACGCAACACCGATAACGTCGAGCAAGCCTTGTTGCATCATCAGCGCTGTCTCGACTTTTACCGCAAGCTAGACGCAAGTAATGACATGATTGAGGCACAGTACGAACTGGCAGAAGATTACCTTGCCGCGGGTCAAGCTGATGCTGCGTTGTCACTCCTTGCCGGGGCAGAAGAGAAACTGCAAATCGTGGATATGCCGTTACTCTCGATGCAGGTGCAGCGAGCGAAAGTAGCTTGCCTTGCTGCATTGGATCAGTTGCCTGCGGCCAGGGATGAGATTAGTAAATTGTTACCCATCGCCAGGCAGAGCAAGGTGATACCGGAGTTGATTGTGACCTTAAAGTTGGCCGCGGAAATTACTCGCGACAATGTTGCGCAAGCACTGCAATTAACAGAGGAGGCCTCTAGTTTGGTTGAGTCAGTGCGCGGTCGTTTTGAATCATCTCGCCTTGGCACTAGCTTCAACGCCCGCGTTCATTCTATTTTTGCCTTGCGTGCTGAATTGTTGCTAGAGCAGTCCACGTCCCCTGAACAGGTGGCGGCGGCCATCAATAGCCTTGAACGCGGACGCGCTTCGGAATTTTATAGCGTCCGAGACGATGTTGGTGATGCGGCAATAGCTGAAGTAAAAAAACGTCTGAGTTTGTTGAGTGAAGCCAGAATAAGCCAAATTGGTAAACCCGTGGCGGAGGTAGATGACGCCTATTTTGAAGCGTTAGATGAGTTGGGTGCGTTGACTCCCGCAGGTTCCGCAAAAGGCTCACTCATCGATCTTGATCAATTTAGTCGAGATGACCGCGCCCTGATTTATTACCTGGTGTTTACCGAGCGAGCTTATTGCGTTGTGGTAAAAGGTAAAAGCAAGCAGTGCTTTGAATTAGAAGCGGGTGAGTTGGCCATGGCCGCTGCACTGAAAGCGAGTGATTTGTCGTTAGCGAAGCTCTCTGATATCTCCAGATTAATCGTACCAGATGTGGTACTGGCAGAATTAGAAGATTGTCATCGAGTGACCATCGTACCTCATGGACCATTACATGGTGTGCCATTTGCAGCGTTGGTGACAGAGGATGGCAAGTTGTTGTTCGCTGATAAGGCGGTTGAGCTGGCATATTCACTGGGTAGCTTGACCGCAGAGGCCTCGCTTGAATCACGGCAGGCCGAGGGACTCGAGCTGGCGATTTTCGCCGACCCTGACTTTACCGGTGAAGTGAGTTCTGGATTGCGAGGTTGGACGAAAGAACTAGAGCGACTGCCATGGACCGCGGAGGAAGCCAGGGCAATTGTGCAAACTTTCAGTGAGGCGCGTTGCGTGAGCTTCGTTGGTCCACAAGCGACCAGAGAGAATTTGCTCCAAGAAGAGATAAAAGCTGCCAAAGTCTTGCACATTGCGTCGCACGGTTTCTACGACGAGAACTTATCAGAGATTGTTGGGATTGCCTTGTCGAGCAATGAGCAGGAGGCCGGATTTATTGGTCTCACGGACCTTCAACACGAAGGTTTTAACAACGACCTGGTGGTGATAAGTGGTTGTGAAACCGGTCAGGGAGAGTTGCTTAGTGGTGAAGGTACGGTGAGTGTGGCGCGCGCCTTTCTTGCCCAGGGCGTAAAATATGTCGTTTCAACATTATGGCCAGTAGCAGATCGAACCAGTGCATTGTTTATGCGTTTGTTTTATGAATCTCTTGCTGTAAGTGGCGATCCTGGCCGCGCTTTGCGATCTGCGCAATTGCAGTTACAAGCACAGGATCGCTACCGCGACCCCAGGCATTGGGGCGCGTACCAGTTGCATACTCGTCGCTGGTACGAGCAGAGCATCTTTGGTGATTAGTATGCTGGCGACTGAAAAGTATCCAATCGATCTACCAGTTGTTATATTGCGGAACGAATTACTGGGGATTGTAACTCTCGACCCAATGAATGAAGTTGAGGCAACATCAGAAGCGCTGGTGTCGGGCATCTGTGCGGGTGATATTCGCTGTGAGGCGGCGTTCTACCGGCAATATCAGTCCGGTGTCACTTTGATGCTTGAAAAGCGCACCAATGATCGCGCCCGGGCCGAGGACCTGTGCCACGACACGATGCTAACGGTTCTAATTAAGCTGCGAGCTGGTGAGCTTCGAGACCCGAAAGGTCTAACAGCTTATGTGTATCAAACAGCGAAGTATGTGTTCCTTGGGTGGATTCGACGCGCCGCGAGCCAAACAGATCGATTTCATGAAGGTGTCGAAGAGTTATTGACAGCCAATGATCCTGAGCGAATTCGCATCCGCGAGCAGGAGATTGCTGCAACCCACATATTGATTGCCGAACTCAGTGTTGAGCGAGATCGAGACATCTTGACGAGATATTACGTTAAAGAACAGCCCAAGGAAGAAATCTGCGATGCGCTATCCCTTAGCGCTGAACATTTTGACCGGGTAATCCATCGCGCCAGAACAAGGCTAAAAAAGCTCATGGAAGAGCGTGCCTTGCCCATTGTAAACGGTGATCTATGAGTGTGACTGATAAAGTAAATGACTATCTGGCGAACCGAATGTCGTCAGCAGAAACCGCCGACTTTGAACTTCAGTTGTTAGAAGACAAAGTCCTGCAGGCAGAACTTGAGCAACACATGGTGCTTAAGCGTTCGCTGCAAGCAATAGAAGCGGATGCCAAAGCAGCGGATGCCAACCCGAGCGTACCAGAAGCCTTCAAGCTGGCACCGCCTCCAGTGATATATGTTGAGACTATGCGAGGTGCTGAGTCGTCGCTTCAACTGGATGCGATGCCGGTATTGTTAGCTATTGATGTCGGCCCGAATTCTGCCGAGGCTTTTACAGTGAAGATTACTTCAGCAGATGCACAAACCGTACAGCTCGAGACCACTGCTGACGAAACCTTTGCAGATGATGAAGGCTACGTTAATGTCCTCGTGCCAAAATTGGCTCCCGGTCAATACCAATGCCATATTGCTTCAAGCAGCATTCGCAAAACCATTCAACTCACTAGTTAGGTTGGTTTGGTAATATCTAGCGCCGGTCAGCGCTTGATGGAAGCTTCTTCTTCGATGACAGAGATAGCCAGCAATCTCCATGCTCCCTCTACCTGCTGGAAAATCAGATCAAAGCGGATAGCCAGAGGTCTGGTTTCGAAGCCGCCGCGCAAGCGCAGCAAGCCATCTTTGTCGATAGTTCTTGGCATGTAGTAGGTCGGCTCAATCAGGATGGCCCGACCCAGGTCCGTTCTAGTATCGCGGAAATTACGAAACGAATCGTACAAGCTGCCCACGGAATTGTTGGTTTGAAAACCAGGTGCACCCAGGGCGTGCAGAATCGAATAGTCACCGGTGCGGTTAGCATTATCCAACGCAATCATGGTGGACCAAACCAGGCGGGCTGAAATGCTCCGATCTGCTTCCGCGGCTACTGCAGGAGAACTTATGCCGCAGAGTAAAATTGTTAGGCCAAGCAAAGGGGAGGCGATTAGCCTCCCCAATTGACGCTTTGCATGTAGCATCTTCAGTGTGCCTTACCAGGAGTAAGATACGCCGAGACGAGCGCCGACCTTGCCTTCATCCAGACCAACGCCAAGGCCACCAGACCATAAGACGCGTTCAGAGGTTCGGTAAGCACCAGCTACAGCCAGAGATTGTGATTTGTCGAAGTGACCAATACCACCACTAATGGCAAAGGTTGAGCCAGCTGGCACTGCTGGGCTTTGTAATGCCAAAGACATTGCCACACCCTCAGCGAGTTCGTCGTAATTATCTTCGAGGTCTTCAAGCTGTGAATAGAGGCGACCACCGTCGGTAGCTAAATTACCGTTGCCGTCACTGGTCACCAATTGCAATGGACCTGTCTGGCTCGCACGGCTCGCCGCTGAAGTAATACCCGGAGTGGTATAAGTGCTGGTGCTAGTACCAATCGCGACCTGGTTAGCGCGAGTTGTAGTGGCACCAGTACCAATAGCGGTAGAGAAGTCGAAAGCGGCAACTGAAAGGTTACCCAGGGCAGTTGATTCTACGCCACTTGCTGTAGCAGCTTCACCCAGTGCGGTGGAGCGAACGCCTGAAGCATTTGCCAGGTGGCCAATAGCCGCAGAGCGTTCGCCGGTAGCGTTAGCTCTCCAGCCGAAAGCTTGTCCGGCAAGGCCGCTAGCAACACTTTCAGAACCTACTGCAGTTGAGTTCAAGCCGCTAGATAGGGCCTGATCACCAATAGCGACAGCATCAGTGTTTGATGCCACAGCCTGATTACCCATGGCAGTTGAGGTTTCCGCAGAAGCACTTGCAGCTTCACCCACTGCGGTAGAGCGTAAACCTGCTGCATTGGCCAGGTGACCTAGAGCTGCAGAACGCTCACCAGTAGCATTGGCGCGCCAACCGAAAGCCTGAGCTGCAAGACCGCTGGCAACACTTTCAGAACCAACAGCAGAAGAGTTTAAACCGCTTGCTGCTGCAATATCGCCAATAGCCACTGCATCGGTGTTAGACGCCGCGGCCTGATTACCAATTGCTAGTGATGTCTCAGCAGAAGCGTTAGCTGCTTCGCCCACTGCCGTTGCGCGTAGGCCCGCAGCGTTGGCAAGGTGACCCAGAGCTGCAGAACGTTCACCGGTGGCGTTTGCTCGCCAACCAAAAGCTTGTGCCGCAAGACCACTAGCAACACTTTCTGAACCAACAGCGGAAGAGTTTAGACCGCTTGAAGCTGCCTGATCGCCGATGGCTACCGCATCAGTGTTGGATGCGGCTGCCAAATTACCCACAGCAACTGAAGTTTCTGCAGAAGCGTTGGCCGCTTCACCCACTGCCGTCGAGCGTAAACCTGCTGCGTTCGCTAAGTGACCCAGTGCTGCAGAACGCTCACCGGTAGCATTTGCTCGCCAACCGAATGCCTGAGCGGCAAGGCCGCTTGCGACACTTTCAGAGCCAACGGATGAAGAGTTCAGGCCGCTTGATGCAGCCTGATCACCAATGGCGACCGCGTCTGTATTAGTTGCTTGAGCGGTAAAGCCAACCGCGGTGGAAGTTTCCCCTGTTGCGCTGGCATTGACGCCACACTCAACAGCATTGGTGCCGCCAGCGTTACAATCAGGCGTGGCATCTGCCTGAGCAACCTGTGCTGCCAACGATAAGCTAAGTAAGCCAATAGCTGCGCTAAGTTTATTTTTCTTAAACATATTAAAATCCTTCTGTTTGCCCTTTGTAGGCGGATTGCCTTATCACGTTACGACGCTTCTCGCATGCGGCATAGGTTTGGACCCGGGCTCGATCATGCTGCACAGGTCCGTTGCTTGCGAGATCGGTGGACATAATACTCCTGTGACTATTGGCTGTTTACTACCGTTGGTCGCCCAGCACAGTATATTCATGATAATTGGCTACCAATTGTTCAATGGTGCACAGCAATAATTAGACGTTCTTTATACGGTCTTCATGTTATGTTGCGGTTTTTATTGTTACCTAAAACAATGAACTGATGATTTCGAACATTTTATCCAGCATGCTTGCGCGACTACTGCTCGCAGCGTTGTTTTTGTTGCTAGTGAATTTGCTCAGCGGTTTGTTGGCGGTTGAGTTTCGCTACCCTTCCTTGTGGGGCGGATCAGACGTCTTTCACGAGTACGCCTATCCAGCTTTGTACAATTGGGCGCTACTGCATTTGCCATCCATGTTGTTACTGGCACTTTTGGTCTTTCGCTTGCCAACATTTACCTTAAGTCAGGTTAGGCGCTGTCAACTACTGCTTCTGTTGGGTTTAGTGGTGTTGTTTTTTGTGGAAGTGAAGTTGCCTTATGGGCGTCTTCGCCATATTCCATTTGCTTTGTTTCTGATTGTCGATGTATTGCTGGTGTTGTTGTTTAGCCTGCTGTTTTATCCGCCCGTAAAAACGTTAGTAATAGTTTTCCTGGTTGCAGCGGTTTTGATTGGTTTGCAGTGGCTATCACCAATAACGATTGGCTTGCAGTCTGACAAGTCGCCGGCGCAAGCAGATCACGAGGCGATTGTTAGCGACAGTGAAGAGGTTGGGTTCTTCGAAGAGGTCAGCGAGTACCAGCGCCGGGATCATGTGGAATACAGTGCGATCGTCAATGAGACGGTGGGGCCTGATATGGGTCCCAGCGGCGCAGAGATCTGCCGACAAGCCAGGCAGTTAGTCGCCAAGGCTGGTAAAGATGTGGTGATATTGTTGGTGCATCCCTGGTTTCAAACGGAGCGCAAGTATGTACACCATGCTGGCAAAGCCTATTACGATGCTGAGGCCAATTGGCGCTGCCAGTTTCGTTATCCTGAGCCCTCAGCCTAAACATGGCAGCTGGGGCATCATTACAATGCTTGCGCGACTGCGCGGTGGCAATTCCAAAACACTTGTTTGGCGGCGGGTCAAAAATGTATCGAAGTAGGTATCTGGCTGCTGTGGTATTTGCTGCCGCGACATTGCCAGGGTGTCAAAAAATTCAAAGCGCTTGTATTGCGGACCCTATTGTTCGAGTGGAACCTGTGGCGCTGGTTGAGTCTGAGTCGTTACCTTTGCAGGCGTCTCTTCGAGGCAAGATAGATGAAAAGGTTGTGGCCAGGGCGAAAAAGCAAGCCACGCGCAGCTTGCTTGTCACGATGCGTCATGTAACGCAGTCAGCCATTGAAGACTGTGTGATAAAAATACACAAACAGTCGCTGTTGCTTACCGGGATTGGCGCTGGCGCTGAAGTAATTTCGTTAGGGACGATTGAGGTGGCCTACCAGCGTGAAGATGACGGCGGCTTTAGCTCGCTAGATACGTTTTCTCTAGAGCAGGATGTCCATAGCGATTGGCCTTTGGTCACGCTAACCCAGACCAGTTTGCCCGTGCCTGGGGATCGGGTGTTTCGGCCTGGTCCACCCACCACGCGAACCTATTGTTTTCGCGATGGCGCTTACCGTTACAGCGAGCAGTGTCGTAAGCATTAATGGTTTAGTCCCGGTCGTCCAGCGCCCAAACCGCGGGGAAGTCCACCAACTGGTTAAGTTCATCAATGTCAGCCACGGTTTCCTGTTCTTTGCCGCTGGCGAGCAGCTTAGCCGTGGCCTGTTGCATGGCTGTGACCGCGGCGCCCAGCAGGTAAATGGGGTGGATCGCGATTTCATAACCCAGGTCGGCAAGTTTGGCATCGGCGAGCACGGGTGTTCGACCGCCGCCTACCATATTGGCAAGTTTCGGGGTGTCAGGGAAAGTGGCACAAATTTTTGCCATTTCCTGCTCTGATTCAGGTGATTCAACAAAAATGATGTCGGCGCCCGCATCAAGGTAAGCACCGGCGCGGTCGAGGGCCGCCTGTAAACCATGTTCAGTGCGTGCATCGGTTCTGGCGATAATCAAGAAGTCATCATTGCGGCGGCTATCGGCGGCCAGTTTGACCTTCCTCACCATATCTTCCGTGGCGATCACGCGGCGGTTTTTAGTGTGGCCGCAACGCTTTGGATATTCCTGGTCTTCAATTTGAATGGCCGCAGCACCGGCGGCCTCGTAACCCTGAATAGCCTGTTGAACGTTGGCCAGGCCACCAAATCCGGTGTCACCATCAGCGATTAGCGGCGCTGTGGTAACGTCACAAATACTCCGCACCCGATCTACCATCTCGCGATAGGAAACCAGCCCTGCATCTGGTTTGCCAAGTAAGCTGGCGCTTACTCCGTAACCTGTCATGTACAAGCAGGTGGCACCGCTCGATTGCGCCACACGAGCGGACAATGGATCAAAAACACCGGGGGCACTGACGAAGTTGCCAGCTAGCAATTGCTGTTTCAGGGTTTGCACGATCAATCTTCTCCGGTTTAACTGTGATGATAAACCGGAGAGGATACTTGGTATCGTGCCTGGCTGCTCGTGTCTAGCCGCCGATTATGCGTAGTTTGTTTTCTGGCTCGTCCCAGGGAAGGTGATGGTCTTCCAGGATAACCAGATTGGTGCGGTTTATCAGTTTGGCTTCCGCCTGATAACCCAGCAGGTCAGCGGGTTCTTGATCGGGATGACGGGCAATCAAGCCAGCTTCATCTGAGGACAAGTTGGTGAGACCGCGGGCACGCTCAACGCCTTCTTCATCGTAAATGTGCAGGACGTCAGCTTTCTGGAAGTTGCTGTGAAAAGATAAGACGTCGCTACAGGCGATGCCTTCACCGTTCTTTTCAAGCTGGTCAGCGATTTCCTGGCGAATCACCAGGCTGCCGCCTATTTGCAGACGATTGGTGAGCCAGAGGTTCCAGCTAGACGACGGTTTTTGTTTCGCAACGCAGCGTGTGTGCAAGCGCCGGCCATCGAGCACAGCGGAAATAGGTTCCTCCAACGTACCCCGGGCAATCAGGGTGTTACAGCCAGCGTTTTGCGCCATATTGGCTGCCTTCATTTTCGTTAACATACCGCCGCTGCCCAGACTGCTGGTGCCGCTGGTAACGGCAAGGTATTCGCTGACGTCTACCACGGTCTCTACCAGAGAAGCGCCTGCTTCACTTGGATCGCGATCGTATAAGCCGTCAACACTGGTGAGGATTACAAGGTCCTGGGCATTAACCATCTCGGCTACTTTGGCTGCCAGTCGGTCATTGTCGCCGACGCGAATTTCCTCGGTGGTGACTGTGTCGTTTTCGTTAACCACTGGCAGTACGCCGCGTTCGAGAAGTTTATCAATGGTGTTCTTGGTGTTGAGAAAGCGCCTTGGGCTTTCCAGGTCTTCCAGCGTGACAAGCACTTGTGCAATATCGAAACCATGCTCCAGGGCAATTTGCTTGTAGGCGTTGAGTAACAGTGGTTGACCACAAGCCGCAGCGGCCTGCTTTTCTTGCACGCCGGCAGTTTCTAATGTTTCGTTTAAGACGTTTAGTCCCAGGGCCACTGAACCTGAAGAGGCCAGGACCACTTCAAAACCCTGTTCCTGAAGTTTGGCAATATCTCCCAGCAACCCATGCATAAAGGCGTAGCAAGGGCGCAGGTTCTCCTCATTGGCCAATAGGCTGGAGCCAACCTTTACAACCAGGCGCTTCTTTTGTTGCTGCTCTTTGGTTGTGTTGGTTTGGCGTTCGAAAATCTCGCGAGAATTCATAAAACCTCATAGTCGCTGATCAATGGCAAAAATTTGCCGTATATTTATTCGATATCTAACTAATTTACTGTAGACCAAAAACGGCAATTCGCAGTGCGAATGCCGGATGAACGGTCTGTTTAGGGTGGCCGATAGGTAAACTTCGAAGACCCAAAAGTCATAAGCAGTTGATTAGTTAGATATCTAAATAATATAATTTCGGTTTGTGCATTGCAACGTGTTGCACGAATTAGTAGACGAGAGGAGCGGTTTTGGTCGATAAGAAGCACATTTTGATGATTGGTTGCGGCAACATGGGCGGCGCACTGCTGACCCGCTGGCAACGCCATGGCAGTGTGTTTACCGTTGTAAAACCCTCGGGCAAGCCCATACCAGGAGGCGTTGTGTCTGCTGGTGTCGAATCAGTTCGCGGCCCTGAAGGTCTCGGCGAGCGAAAGTTCGATATGGTTGTCATAGCAACCAAGCCACAGCAGATCGACGCAGCGGTGCCCGCCTATTGCAAATTCCTCGCAGAAGACGGTTGTTTTGTTTCCATCGCTGCGGGTGCATCCGTTGCTTCTATTGAACAAGTGGTAGGTGAGTGCCCCGTGATCCGGTTGATGCCCAACATGCCTGTGGCTATTGGCGAAGGTTTTACAACGGCATTTGCAAACGCTGACGTGACCAAAGGTCAACGTCTCTTTATTGACGAGCTAATGGCGCAAACCGGAAAGCTGCTCTGGGTGGAATCCGAAGACAGGATTGATCGTGCCACGGCTATTGCCGGTAGCGGCCCTGGCTATGTTTATGAGATAGCTCGTAGTTGGGTTGAGGCAGGAGAGGCACTAGGCTTCTCTAACGAGCAGGCCAGAGAAATGGTGCTGCAAACTCTGCTGGGGTCGGTAAATTCCGCGCTGGTTTCAGATCAGCCGCTGGCCACACTTCGAGATGGCGTTACTAGCAAAAACGGCACCACTGCCGCGGGTCTCAATGCCTTAAACGGCGATGCGAGTTTAGACCAGTTGTTTAGCCGAACGCTCGAGGCCGCGTATCAAAGAGCCGTCGAGCTCCGCTAGATCCGCGTCTACACCAAATCTAATTAATGAATTATCCGGAGGACTAAGTGAAGTCAGCTGCTGTAGCGACAATAGACCAGCAAACCAGTGAAGAACTGATCGAAACCCTTGGCAAGGCTGCCAAAGGCGCTGCCAAGGCGCTCGCGCCTGGTGCACAAGCCCGGCGCGGAGTACCGCGTGCTGATGAGCGCGTTCAGCGACCCCAAGACCGGCGGCACCG
>JBKAGC010000128.1:0-10581 GCA_046290215.1 Pseudomonadales bacterium
CATCCGGGAACTAGAGCCAACCCAGGACACCCTGTGGAGCCCTGTTATCTTAAACGGCAGTGGCATGGGCATTGTGGCGAATCATTCGCTGGTGATGGGCTCTCACATCTCCCGGGCTAACGCTGCCCTTATCGATTTGCGCCGACTGTTACAGGAAGGCTAGCACATCCGATTTTCCGGTTATTAAACTCGCTCGCCTCGAAAAAATTAGAGGTTCACGCCACGGTATTCCTTTTGTAGTATACCTAGACGACTGAAAGTGCCGATAAGAGCACTAACGTCAATATAAAACCAATAATCAAAACCGGTAACCAAAATATGAGTGATATGACAATGGTGCCGCCAATCTTTGGCGTGCTAGGTCTTGTGTGTGCTTTTATCATTTACGTAATAATGACGAAGTACAGTGAGGGCGACGAAAAAATCCGCGACATTGCGGCTAAAATCCACGAGGGTGCCATGGTGTTCATGCACCGTGAATACTTGTACCTATTTCTCTTTGCAGCACCACTTTGTATCGCACTGTTTTTCGCCCTGGGCGAGAAAACCGCGATTTCCTTCGCAGTCGGCGCCATCTGTTCCGCCGCTGCTGGCTACCTTGGCATGTTCTCAGCCACGAAAGCCAACGTTCGCACAACTGCTGCGGCTCAACAAACAGGTCAGGACGGTGCTTTAACCGTTGCCCTGTATGGCGGCTCTATCATGGGTTTGTGTGTCGCCTCACTTGGTCTGTTGGGCCTCGGCACCTTATACCTGGTGTTTGGCGGAGATCCTGAAACGGCTCACGCTATCCACGGTTTTGGTATGGGCGGCTCCTCTGTTGCTCTGTTTTCTCGTGTTGGTGGTGGTATTTACACCAAGAGTGCCGATGTGGGTGCTGACCTGGTAGGTAAAGTAGAAGCTGGCATCCCTGAGGACGACCCGAGAAACCCTGGCGTCATCGCCGACAACGTGGGCGACAATGTCGGTGATATTGCCGGTATGGGTTCTGACATTTTCGAGTCTTACTGCGGCTCTATGATTGCAACGGTAGCGATTGCTTCAACACTCACCATGACAGGCGCTTACGGTATCCAGGCGCTAGCACCTGAAACCGGGCAGCAAGCCCTTATGGCATTGCCATTAATGCTTTCTAGCGCTGGTTTGATTTGTTCACTGCTGGGCATCATGATCGTTCGTCTGCGTACCGGTAGCGGTGCTGAAGCAGCTTTACACCTTGGCCACAACGCCTCAGCGGTACTATTGATCGCCGCCGCCTGGTTCCTGTGCTCTTTCATGGGCATTAGCAATAACATCTTCTGGGCTATCGTCGCTGGTACTTTAGGCGGCGTACTGATTGGTATGGTCACCCAGTACTACACTTCCAAAGCGCCGGTGGTGCGGATTGCTGAGTCTGGTAAAACGGGTTACGCGACGGTCATGATCACAGGTCTCGCAGTGGGCATGCAGTCCGTTGTCATCCCAATCCTTGGCATTGCCGCAATCATCTGGGTATCTACTGAACTTGCCGGTCTTTACGGCGTGGGTATTGCTGCAGTGGGTATGCTTGCTACAGTAGGTATGACTATGGCGCTCGACGCCTACGGCCCTGTAGCTGACAACGCCGGCGGTATTGCAGAAATGGGCGGTCTTGGCGAGGACATTCGCGCCATTACTGACGGTCTTGATGAGGTGGGTAATACCACAGCCGCCATTGGTAAAGGGTTTGCGATCGGCGCAGCGGCGCTGGCAGCACTGGCCATTATTGCTGCGTTTGTTGAAACCATGACCGTGAACAATCCAGGTTTTGCCCTGGATCTCTCCGATCCTCCTGTTCTGGTGGGCATCTTTATTGGTGGTGTTCTGCCATTCTTGATTGCTTCGATTACCATGACTGCCGTGGGTGATGCAGCCATGGAAATGATTGAAGAAATTCGTCGTCAGTTCCGTGAGATCAAAGGTTTGATGGAAGGCAACGCCGAACCAGACCACGCGAAATGCGTTGATATCGCGACCCAGGCAGCGTTGAAGAAGATGATCCTCCCAGGTGCGATTGCTATCGCCATGCCAGCAGTGGTCGGTTTTGGCCTTGGTGCAGAAAGCCTTGGCGGCATGCTGGCTGGTGCTCTACTAGGTTGTGTACTGTTAGCGCTGATGATGGCGAATGCTGGTGGTGCCTGGGACAACGCTAAGAAGTACGTTGAAAAGGGTAATCTGGGCGGCAAAGGCTCTGAAGTACACTCCGCGGTGGTCGTTGGTGATACTGTCGGCGACCCGTTCAAAGATACTTCTGGCCCATCTATGAACATCCTCATCAACGTGATGGCGATTGTGAGCCTGGTGATCGCACCGCTCTTGTAACGCCAATTAGACTGTTACAATAAGGCGGGCTCCGGATTGGGAGCCCGCTTTTTTTTGCCTATTTTTTACCCTTAGTTCGCAGGAATCCCCGATGCCACGGCTGGATGTATTTCTTCAAACCGGTGACCCACTGTTTTGCTTTAATGAGGAGGATTTCAAGCCCCTACAAGCGGCTATTCCTGAATTGGAGATTGTCCACCACCAAACTGAAGCGGACTTGTTAACGGCGCTACCGGATATCGAGTGTTTAGACACCTGGGTATTTGAAGAAGCATGGTTCGCCAAAGCACTAAAACTTAAACAGTTATTCACGCCCGCCGCAGGGCGGGATTACGTCAAAACCCATCCCAATGTCATCACAAACTTTGGTACCTTCCACGGTGAGCTAATGGCTGAAACCACTCTTGGGTTAATGTTGAACTTCTCTTTGCGCCTACCAGAATTTCAGCGCCAGCAGGAAAACGCCGTATGGCAACGCCTCCCGTTACGCCGTCTGGCTAACCAAACCGCGCTGATTTTAGGCTATGGTTCTATCGGCCGGGTTTGTGGACAATTGCTGAGCCGGTTCGGAATGACCGTATTTGGCGTACAACGCCAGCCGTCTGCGCCCCATGATGGTGAAGTGCAGTTAATCTCGGTGGCCGAACTCGCCAGCTATCTACCGAAAGCTGACCATATAATTTCGTTTCTGCCAGGTGGCGAAAACACCCAACACTTTATTGGCGCCAGGGAATTGCAGCTCATGTCACCAACCGCGTATTTCTACAATCTAGGTCGCGGTACTACGGTTGACGAACAAGCATTGCTTGCTGCATTGCAAAACGAGAAGCTCGCTGGTGCAGCGCTGGATGTGACAAAAATCGAGCCGTTACCCAAGGATTCACCGCTCTGGGGCAGCTCTCGGCTGGTATTGCTGCCCCACACATCCGCATATTTTGAAGAATATCGTCACGCACATGTGACAGAACTCACAAATATTATCGGAACTTCACACCAAACTGACGGGAAAAATTAATTTTGGAATATCCGTTGGTATAGTTCGGTCTGGTTATATGCATGTTATAAATACTTCTGAATCGGTGAAACGATTTAGGCTGCAGAACCAACTCAATAAAAACTAACCTCGAGGAAAGACCATGAAACTAGATGCAACTCGCAAAGCTTTGGTATTAGCCATGGGCACAGCCGTGGGTGCCATGACAGCTCCAGCTGCTATGGCCGATACCACCAACCCTTTTGCTGCCAGCGAAATGTCCAGCGGCTACATGCAACTGGCTGAAGGCAAGTGCGGTGAAGGTAAGTGTGGCGGTGACAAAGCTAAATCCGAAGGCTCTTGCGGCGAAGGCAAGTGCGGCGGTGACAAAGCCAAATCTGAAGGCTCTTGCGGCGAAGGCAAGTGCGGCGGCGACAAAGCCAAATCTGAAGGCTCTTGCGGCGAAGGCAAGTGCGGCGGCAAGAAAGCCAAATCTGAAGGTTCTTGCGGTGAAGGCAAGTGCGGCGGAGACAAAGCCAAGTCTGAAGGCAAATGTGGCGAGGGTAAGTGCGGCAAGTAAGCGCGCTGAACTGAGCTAAACCAGAGTGATGAGCACAAACAACGCACAGCCGATTCAAGGAGCTGGTCTAGGACTGCGAAGGTCCATGGCCTCACAGCTCAGTGAGGCTACACCAGACGGGATAGACTTCCTCGAGGTAGCGCCTGAGAATTGGATCGGCCTGGGGGGACGTTTCGCTAAGCAGCTTCGTGCCATTAGCGAGCGTACCCCGCTCATTACTCATGGTTTGTCCTTGTCCATAGGCGGCCCAGCACCGCTCGATGAGGATTTGGTACATGCCATCAAGGACTTCATTGCCGAACACAATGTACCGATTTATTCGGAACACCTGAGTTATACCAATGATGGCGGTCAACTTTACGATTTACTACCCATGCCGTTTACCGAGGAAGCTGTCACCTATACTGCCAATCGTGTGCGCCGGGTCCAGGATATCCTTGGCCAAAAGATCGCTCTGGAGAACGTCTCGTACTACACAACACCAAAACGCCAGCTCTCTGAAATTGAGTTTATTACAGCCGTACTTGAAGAAGCAGACTGTGACTTGCTACTTGATGTGAACAACGTTTACGTCAACAGCGTCAATCACAACTACGACCCTGTGCAATTTTTGCGCGCGACGCCAAAAGATCGAGTGTCCTATTTGCATATTGCTGGTCACTATTATGAGGATGACGGTTTGATTGTTGATACTCATGGCGCCGATGTTATTGACCCTGTCTGGCAGTTATTGGCGCGCACCTATGAAATCGTTGGTAACAAACCCACCTTATTGGAGCGGGACTTTAATATCCCCAGCATTGACACATTAATGCTTGAGCTTAATCAGATTCGTTCTCACCAGAGCAATGCAGGAGCAGCCGATGGCAAATCCGACTTCGTTGCCGCCTGACTCTGAACTGCTCGCCCTCCAAACCCAATTTACCCAGCACCTGAGAAATCCCGATGCCTATGGCGTACCGGACGGCCTGGACAAGAGACGAGTTGGTGTTTATAGCGAGCTGATCTTTAACAATATCTCAGCATTGATGAGCGAGTTTTTCCCGGTGTTGCATCAAATGCTTCCAGAACAAAACTGGAACGATCTCATCCGAGAGTTCTTTATCACATGGCGAGCCGAGACACCCTACTTTCCTAAACTTGCGGAAGAATTTTTGATTTTCCTTAGCGCAAGGCCTGGGACTAATCACGAACCGGAGTATCTCAAACCCCTGGCCCACTACGAGTGGTTAGAGTTGTACTTGTTTATTCACGAGGCAGAACTGCCAACCACGCCTCTTAGTGCCACAGAGTTGACGCAGCAGCGAGTAAGATTGTCAGAGCTCGCAGTGCCGGCCGCGTACCAGTTCCCCGTTCACCAGATCCAACCGGACTGGCAAGAACAAGGCGCCGCAACTTATTTGTTAGTGTTTCGTGATGACAATGACAGTATTCGCTTTTTTGAACTGGCGCCACTGGCTTACGAACTACTATCTGCCATGGCATCTACTGAGACAGGCATCAATATACCCGATTGGTTGAAACAAAAGGCCACCGAACTCGGTCAAGAACAGCAGGTGTTCGTCGATTTTGGTATGGACCTTATAAAACAATTCAATCAGGAAAAACTCATCTATGTTGGCAGCACTGAATAAAGCCCAGGATAGCTTCGTCAATACCACCCGCCACGTTGATTTTATCGCCCCGCTGTTACTGCGATTGTATCTCGCTCCGGTGTTTTACATGGCTGGCATGCAGAAACTCAACAACTTTGACAGTACCGTGCAGTGGTTTGGCAATCAGGATTGGGGCCTGGGATTACCCCTACCCTGGCTTATGGCGCTCCTTGCCACGACGGCCGAGTTAGCAGGAGCAGTGTTTCTATTGTTCGGCTTCGCGGTTCGCTGGATCGCGGTGCCATTGTCCGTAACCATGCTGGTGGCGATCTTTGCGGTCCACATTAAAAATGGCTGGCTCGCTATTGCGACGGGTTCTGGTTTGTTCGCCACAGAGCGCACCATCGAAGCTATTGAGCGACTGGATCGCGCTAAATCCATTCTCCGTGAACACGGCAACTATAGCTGGCTTACCGAGCACGGTAACTTCGTTGTTCTCAACAATGGCATCGAATTCGCTGCGACCTATCTCATCATGCTCATTGCCCTGATCTATCTTGGTGGCGGTAGATTTTTGAGTTTCGACTACTGGATTCAGCAGCGGTTCAGGACCTAAGCACTAATCTTAGCGTGGTCAAATTCACGAACTAATTTGCTCTAGCACCAAACCAACCAACCGCTTGGCAAGTTAACTCATTGATCTTACTTACGATTTTGTTCTGGCACAGGACTTGCTGTTCTGCTGCCAGGAACATTTGCAAACCATATTTTTAAAGAGGAATTGATACATGTTTAAGGCGGCACACCTGGCGGCAATTTTACTTTCCAGCACGGCGCTAAGCGGCTGCGTTGTGGCCATTGGTAACGACGGTTATCACGAGGACGAACAGTGGGAGCAAGATCAGCGTCGCAACAATCGCTACATTGAGAGCGCCCAGATCGGCACCAGTATCAATACAATTCGTGCCGATCTAGGCGAGGCCGACTTCCGCGATAGCTTCCAGCGAAACGGCGAGGTCTTCGAAGTGCTCTACTATCGGACTCACCACAGTCACAGCGACGGCAAGACCACCCGTGACGAAACCACCCCCATGGTATTTATTGATGGTGCCCTGGTAGGTTACGGACCCACTGCTGTGGAGAACGCCACTCGCTAGGTTTTTACCTTAAACGCCTTAAGTTTCTTCTTCACCAGTTGATTCTTAAGGCGAGCGTACTGCGGGATACCATCTTTATAAGGCGGGTAGTCTTCCCCCTGAATTAGCGGGGCAAGATAGTTAATCCCCCTACCCGTCACACCAAAACCGTCCGCTGAGATATAGCTGCGCGGCATCTTCTTCTCGACGTTGGCTACCTTTGCCAGAGGCGCAGAACCCACCGACCAGGAGTACTTCCTGGTTTTGCCGCGAACGATGGTTGGCATCACCGCATTCTTGCCTGACAGAGCAAGATTGACCGCTGCCTCACCCATGGCATAGGCCTGCTCAACATCGGTCGCAGAAGCAATGTGGCGCGCAGCACGCTGGAGATAGTCAGCCACGGCCCAGTGACATTTATAGCCATGCTTGGCTTTGATCATGTCCACCAGCGTAGGCGCTACACCGCCTAACTGGGTATGACCAAACGCATCTTTCATACCAGCATCCGCAACAAACTGGCCGTTGGCATACTGAGCGCCTTCCGAGGCCACAATCACACAATAACCGTGCTTCTTAACGCAGTCTTTCACCTTGGCTAAAAATTTCGCCTTGCTGAAGGCAATTTCTGGAAACAAGATGATATGAGGGGGATCGTTTTTCTCCGTTTTGGCCAATGCCCCGGCGGCGGCAATCCAGCCGGCATGGCGTCCCATTACTTCCAGAACAAAAACCTTAGTTGACGACTCTGCCATGGACGCCACGTCTAGCGCTGCTTCTTTGGTGGAAACTGCCACGTACTTGGCCACAGAGCCAAATCCCGGACAGCAATCTGTTAAGGGCAAATCATTGTCCACCGTCTTCGGTACACCAATACAAGTAATTGGGTAACCTAACTTTTCGCTGAGCTGCGACACCTTGTGGGCGGTATCTTGAGAGTCGCCACCACCGTTGTAAAAGAAGTAGCCAATGTTGTGGGCTTTAAAAACTTCAATCAAACGTTCGTATTCCGCTCGATTTTCATCGATAGACTTGAGTTTGTAGCGGCAAGAACCAAACGCACCGGAAGGGGTGTGACGCAATGCGGCGATGGCGGACTTAGACTCCAAACTCGTATCAATCAGTTCTTCTCGAAGCGCGCCTATGATGCCATTTTTGCCTGCAAACACCTTACCCATAGCCTTACTCTTGCGAGCAGCTTCAATCACCCCACAGGCACTGGCATTAATCACCGCGGTCACCCCGCCGCTCTGGGCATAAAATACGTTCTTAGGCACAAATCACTCCTTTTTAAGTCTTTTTCGCGAGGTTTAACCGCAGTGTTTAATAGTTTCTTCAGTTAACCAGTCAACGGTGGCACACAATGCTTCACTAGTTTCAGCGCCGCCAGTCTTTGCATCGGCAAAAACTTTTAGCTGTCGTTGCGCGCTGTTGCCCTGTTCAAGAATATCTCTCATACCTTGCAACTCATCGACACAATCCAATGCCTCGGCATCTTCTGCCAGATACCCCAGCAATTCTTCAAGTAACACAGGGAAAGACACGATCTCGCCCTTGGCGAAATCAATCATACCTTCCGAGCAAGAGTAGCGCATTGCACGCCAACGATTTTCATTGATGAGCATCGATGAATACATACGCCAGCGCTGATTATCCAGGCGCAGACGATACAACATCCGCAATAGGCAAACGTTTAACGCCACCAGACTAATGGCATGATTGACGTTGGTGCACACATCCATTATGCGCGTTTCCAGGGTAGGAAATCTGGCACTGGGTCGCAGGTCCCACCAGATTTTAGAAGGCTCATCGATGATACCGGCATCCGTTAAAATCGTAATGTGACGCTCATACTCACCAAAGCTGGCAAATTGCGGCGGCAATCCAGTTCGAGGCAAGGCATCAAATACCGTGAGTCGATAGCTACGCAATCCGGTATCTTCACCTTCCCAAAAAGGCGACGAACAAGAAAGCGCTAGCAAATGGGGTAAGAAGTAGCTCATCTGATTCATCAAATCGATCCGCAGCTCCGGGTCTTCGATGCCAACGTGGCAGTGCATACCACTAATTAGCAAGCGCCGCGCATTTGCCTGCATTTCCCGGGTTAAGGATGCGTAACGGGCAGCTGCGGTTTGTTTTTGCGTTAGCCACTTGGCAAACGGGTGGGTTGAAACCGCGAGCGGCGCGTAACCATGTTCACGCCCTACCTCAGCAATCGTGCGGCGTAACTCTTTCACTTCTGCGCCCGCCTGGGCAACGTTACGGCATACCCCCGTGCCGATTTCGATTTGCGACCGCATCAATTCAGGACTGACATGTTGATCCGTACGTTTCGCGCATTCACTTAAAAATTCAGGTTCCGGGTCTGCCACCAGGTCCCTGGTCTCAAGATCCACCAGCAGGTACTCTTCTTCTACACCTAGCGTGAAAGCAGGTTCTTTCAGTGCCATGAGCATCATCCCTTGTTAGGTTGGTTTATAATAGCGCGCGACCCAAACCAGCCGCTAGCCATGATCGCCACGAACGACCAGATAAAAATCATTGAGGTTGCCAAAAAGGACGAACTCCAGTCGTTACTTGGCGATACACCGCTGCAATGGCTCAAAAATCTGGGCCAACCTACCTGGATTAGTCTACCGGGCAAAGACCAAAGTCGCAGCCGCGCCATTGTTACCTTGTTGCACGCGAACGAGCCTTCTGGATTAAAAGCACTCCATGATTTTTTACGCAGCGATGCGATACCGGAAACCAATCTGGGCATTTTTGTTGCCTCTGTTGAGGCCGCGCTACATGCCCCGGCATTTTCGCACCGCTATTTTCCTTACGAACAAGACCTGAACCGCTGCTTCGACCCATCACAGGATAGCAATCAACATCGGCTCGCCATGCGTTTAGTGCGGATTCTCCATGATTTCGCACCGGAGGCGGTAGTAGACACCCACAATACCTCTGGCCACAGCGAACCTTTTGCCGTGGTAGCCCACAACAACACCGCCATTCATCAGGTTGCCCAGATGTTTACTCGTCGCCTGGTGGTAATTGGCCAACCTATGGGCACGCTAATCGAACAAGACATTGGCTGCCCTATTGTTACGGTTGAGTTTGGCGGCTTTCTTGATCCAAACGCCGATGAACTGGCAAAAGCCAGTTTGGCAGAGTTCATCACGCGGCCGCAGCTGTTTTCCTATGAGCCGGAACCCATGCAAGTACTAGCAAATCCTTTGCGCTTACAGGTTGCTGAGGATACGCGGTTACATTACGCGACGACCATTTATGACGAACTTGCGGTCACCATGTTCAATACCATTGACCAGCTCAACTTCCACAAACTCACAGCAAACACTTCACTTGGCTGGATGCCTGACGGCCAGGAGACTCATCTCAGGGTGTTAGATGAGCAAAACAACAATGTCGCAAATCAGCTATTCTTGGCCAGCGAGGGTGTGTTAAAAACCCGCGTGGCCATGACCATTTTTATGGCGACCACAGACGCTGATATCGCCAAACACGATTGCCTATTATATCTTTGCCCGGAGGATCCTTTATGAGTAGCTACAGCCTAATCCTCATGCTCCATGTTTCGCTGGTCTACCTATCAGGCGGGTTTTTCTTTCTCCGCGGCATCTGGATGATCATGGACAGTGGCTTGCTGCAGGCCAAGCCAGTGCGCATTTTGCCGCACGTGATCGACACGTTTTTACTTCTATCAGGTTTCACCCTGGCTTACCTGATTAGCACTTACCCCTTTGTGGCGGGCTGGCTTACAGCAAAGTTGATCCTGCTGGTGGCCTACATTGTCCTGGGCATGTTCGCTTTAAAAAGGGCAAAAACCAAAGCGCTGCGGATCGTATTTTTCACCGCAGCACTGGCAATCTATGGCTTTATGATCACTATTGCCCTAAGCAAAAGCCCAATGGGCCTCTTTGCTTAAGCGAGCTTACAACCGGACGGTCAGCA
>JBKAGC010000129.1:0-10332 GCA_046290215.1 Pseudomonadales bacterium
ATATCTGAATCTTACCCACTTCGAGCCGCCAGTTTTGCAAATTGCTGGCAAGTTCTTCCGTGGACCAGTTCTGTCCCTTGCGGTCCAATGCAACCACTACACTATCTTTGGCAACAGCCGCGAGCATTCGTTCACCTTCAGCTTTAATTGCCTTGCCTACCGGCTCACCTTTATTGCGTTTTGCCACAGGTATGTCTTTAAACGTGAACTGCCAGTCCCGCGGCAAACGTTGCTGGTATTCGGCAATACCTGTCGCCATCCAGGCTGGCGGTTTGGTACCGGCAGCGAGCACCTCAATGTTCAAGCGGTTGACCTTTGGACTGATCTTTCCCAGGCTCAAGCGACCAGAGCCGCTCAAGATCATAAAACTCCCGGGCATCAGGGTTCATGACATGCACCACGACATCCACCAGGTCGATCAAAATCCAGTCGCCAGCTTCTTGCCCCTCAACGCCTTTCGGCTTAATGCCTACCTCGCTTGCCTCGGCCACCACGTTATTGACCAGCGCAGCCACATGGCGGCTTGAAGTACCGCTGGCGATGACCATGTAATCAGCGATATCGGTTTGCTTACGCACATCAAGACACTTGATGTCGTTACCCTTCAGATCCTCCAAGGCATCTATGACGAGTTGTTTTAGATCTGTGGTTTGACTCATTGATTCAGTTATCTTCCTCGTTAATCTTGATATAGCCCGTGCTGCGTGATGTAGGCAGCAACGGACCGTGGTACCAGTGCTTCAATACCCTGATTGCTGGCACGATAATTTCTAATCTGGGTAGCAGAGACATCATGGGGTGTTAAACGCACCTCACTAATCTGGCCGCTGTGACCCGAAAACAACTCAGGTTTCTCGACCCATCGTTGCCGTTGCCATTCTAGCACTATGTGGTCAGCACGCAGATGTTCCGCGCCTGGCCGTTGCATAATGACTACATTGGCATAGTCTGTGATTTCTCGCCAGCGATGCCACTCATGTAATAGCACGTAGGCATCAGCGCCCAGAACAAACACCAGGCTGGTATCAGAGCCTACTTCCGCGCGTATCTCGCTGAGCGTATCAATCGTATAGGACGCCCCCGATCGCTCCATTTCCCTGGCGTCATAACCTAACTGCGGAAACTCTTGCAGTGCCAACTTCAGCATATCCAGGCGCTGGACCGGGGTTGCCCCAGGTCGATCTCGATGGGGCGGTATATGTGCGGGTATAAGGCGAACCTCGGTAAGATCCAATCGTGCTTTTAGCTCTGCAACTGAGCGCAAATGGCCGTAGTGGATCGGATCGAAAGTACCACCATAAATGGCAATACTGGCCATCAGGTAAGCATCACTGGCGAACCTGACCTGACCCCAGCACCACATACTTCTGCGAAGTTAAGCCCTCAAGACCGACGGGACCGCGAGCATGCAGCTTATCGGTGGAAATGCCAATCTCAGCACCAAGCCCATACTCAAAGCCATCGGCGAATCGGGGCGATGCATTAATCATCACCGAACTGGAGTCCACCTCACGGAGGAACCTCTGACCGTTAGTGTGACTTTCGGTGATGATGGCATCCGTGTGTTTGGATCCGTACTTGTTAATATGACCAATCGCCTCGCTTAGACTCTCAACCACTTTAATGGCTAACACTGGTCCCACATACTCTGTGTACCAGTCATCTTCAGTCGCTGGCTTGACCTCAGTGACATTGGACAGAATTTTTTCGGTTTGTGGACAGCCTCTGAGCTCAACCTCTTCTTGCGCGTACCGAGCGGCAAGTTCCGGTAACAGATCACTCGCCACTTTGCTCGAGACTAAAAGTGTTTCCATGGCATTACACACAGCATACCGGCTGCATTTGGCGTTAAAAGCGATATCGAGCGCCATTTGCCGATCGGCCGTATCATCAATATACACGTGGCAGTTGCCATCCAAATGTTTAATCACCGGAATGGTTGCCTCGTTGGCGATTCGCGAGGTCAAGCTCAAACCGCCCCTGGGAATAATGACATCAACAAATTCTTTCATGGTGATCAGTTCACCCACCGCGGCGCGATCGGTAGTTGGAATCAGTTGCACAACATCAGCTGGCAAACCAACACTTTGCAGGGCGCTGGCGATACAGGCAGCCAATGCTTTGTTAGAGTGAATGGATTCTGATCCGCCGCGCAAAATACAGGCATTACCAGACTTAAGACATAACGATGCCGCATCAATGGTGACGTTAGGTCGGGACTCATAAATGATGCCAATGACGCCTAATGGCGCGCGCATCTTGCCAATCTGCAGACCATTAGGCTGAAAGGCCATGTCGGTAATTTCCCCAACAGGGTCTGGCAGCTTCGCAACCTGCAGACATCCTTCCACCATTGTGTCAAAACGCGCATCGGTGAAAGTTAACCGATCAAGCAGGGCATCACTGATACCATTGGCTTTAGCTGCCTCGAGGTCTTTTTCGTTCTCAGCGAGCAGCATCGGCTTATTGCTGGCAATCTCATTGGCGATGGCCAGTAACGCGGCATTCTTCGTTGCCGAAGACGCTCGATTAATTTCTACGGCGGCAAGCCGGGCGGATTCACCGATGGCATGCATCTGCTCTTGGATGTTCATTTCAAAGCCGGGTTCAAGCACAATTGCGGGATTATAGCCTATTTGTTGCCTTGTTTTGACTTAACACAGGATGCCTATAAACCCCCTCCCCCAGAGCTTTTTCGAAGCGCCGCCGTTACAACTTGCCCGCCAACTGCTAGGCAAGGTGCTACGCCATAAAGTGGGCAAGCACTGGCTTTCTGCACGCATTATTGAGACAGAAGCCTATGAGTTAACCGAGCGGGCCAGTCATTCCTCGCTGGGTTACACGGCATCCCGTGCACCAATGTTTATGGCACCCGGCACTATTTATATGTACTACGCCCGGGGCGGCGATTCCCTGAACTTTTCCGCCCAGGGCAAGGGTAACGCCGTGCTAATCAAAAGCGCAGTGCCAGTCACTGATAAGATTTCTCCGGCAACAAGTCTCGATTTGATGCATCAGCTCAATCCGGTCAATGGTCGACGCCGCATTGATCACAAACTTTGCAGCGGCCAAACCCTGCTGTGCCGTAGCCTGGGATTACGCGTTCCCATCTGGAATGGTCGCGTTCTCGACCCGGTACAGTTTTACCTGGAGGATGATGGTTATGAGCTGCAACAAATGGTGCAGTGTCGCCGCCTGGGTATTCCAACCGGGCGTGATGAGCACTTGCCGTATCGATTCGTGGATCGAGATTTCGTCCGATCTTGCAGCAAAAATCCCCTCAGCGAGCGCAACGCAATCGCCGACCGTGATTTTTACTTACATGACCTGAACGCAAATTGAAGTTAACGCTGCGGAGAACTCTGCATTTTTAAGATGAGCTTCTCTAGCTCACCGAGACGAACTTCAGCATTCTTAAGCTCAAGTAAGCGTTGCTTGAAGTCGTTGGAGCAAGGTAGTAATTCGGCGAGTCGGCCACCCACGTCCCGGGCGTCCTCGTAGTCCACATCCAGGTGCAGTGCCTGAACTGCATCATGATTGGCTAATGACTCCAGTAAGCTGACCAGATGCTGCTTATTTGCAGGTACTGCCTGCACTTCTTCTAATGGTAGAAACTCCACTTGCGCCATCATCAATCTGTCTGGCGTCTCAAACTGATCTCGAATCGAGAATTTCACATCCCCCTGAATGGTGATTTCCAGGTGGCCAGTGGGGGATTGGTCAAAGTCCACAATGGTGCAGTAGGTACCGCAATGGGCTACAGCCGGTAGCTGCTGATCTGCATCCTGAAGGATCGCTTCACCTTCCTTGATAAGCACCACCCCAAAGCCAACGCCATCGCGCAGGCAATCTCGCACCATATCCAGGTAACGAGGTTCGAATATCTGCAATTGCGCTTTTCCGCCGGGAAAAAGCACCATTTCTACAGGAAATAGAGGGATTTCAGCCATATTCTAATTGTACCGCAAATGACGAGGGGACGGCAGTTTGTGCGCCGCACTCTGTGAGACTAAACTTGCCGGCTGTTACCCACGGCCTGATGATATGGAACTACTACAAACTTTGCTGCTTGCCCTGGTGCAGGGAATCACAGAGTTTCTGCCGATTTCGAGTTCCGCCCATTTGATCCTGCCGTTTGAAATTCTCGGCTGGCCAGATCAAGGCCTGGCGTTTGATGTCGCGGTGCATCTTGGCACGCTCATCGCCGTGGTGGTGTACTTTTGGTCTGACCTGATGCAACTGCTGCAAGGTTTTTTCCTCAGGTTGCGGGGACAGGAAAACGCCGACGGGCAATTGGCCATCAACCTGATCGTTGCCAGCCTGCCCATTGTTGCCGTGGGCTTCACCATCAAAAGCATCGTCGAATCCGAGCTGCGCAGTGCCGGCGTGATCGCCATGAGCACCATTATCTTCGGTGTCGTGCTTTACCTCGCGGACCGCTTCAGCCAACGCCAACGCGAAGCCAGCAGCTTGAATGTCAGAGATGCTTTACTCATAGGCGCTGCCCAGTGCCTGGCACTAATTCCCGGCACATCAAGATCTGGTATTACCATGAGCGCGGCCCTGATGCTGGGCTACCAACGTGAGGCCGCGTCACGAATTTCCTTTTTGCTGGCTATCCCAACTATTTTGGGGGCGAGCGTGTTATTGCTCGCCGACCTCGCGGCCATGAGCGTGCCGGTGGATTGGTCTCGATTGGGATTGGGTCTGGTGGTGTCTGCGGTTACGGCTTATCTGTGCATTCGCTTGTTTCTCACCACCATCGAGCGGATCGGCTTTATGCCATTTGTGATTTACCGGCTAGCCCTGGGATTCGGGCTAGCCTGGTTTATTTATTTCTAAGGGCCTAAAACGGAATGTCGTCGTCAAAATCTTCTGGAGGCGGCGAATCATAAGCGGGCGCTGAGTTACCACCGCCCTGATTGGCCGGACGCTGGCTAGAGGATGACTGGTTGTAGCCACCACCGCCGCCCATGTTATCGCCGCGGCTATCGAGCATTTGCATCTCATCAGCAACAATCTCGGTGGAGTAATGTTTTTGGCCTTCTTTCTCGTACTGGCGAGTGCGCAGCTTACCTTCAATATAAACCTTGCTGCCCTTCTTCAGATATTCACCTGCAATTTCTGCAAGGCGCCGAAAGAACACAACACGGTGCCATTCCGTGCGTTCATTTTGCTGCCCGGTGTTCCGATCTTTCCAGGACTCTGAAGTCGCCACGCTAATATTCGTGACAGCATTGCCATCGGGCAAATAACGGGTTTCTGGATCGTTACCCAGATTACCTACCAGTATTACCTTGTTAATTCCGCGGGCCATTGGCCTCTCCTAATTTCTTGCTTGTTGAGATGATACAGCGTTTGTTTCGTCAAGCGAACTAGCGCCTGCATCGCCAGGTTCATTTAGCCCCATGGTAAACAAAAACCACGCAATACATATCAGCGCATTGACCCAAAGGACGTAAGTGATCTGCCATCCGCCAGCAATTAAACCGCCCATGGCGCCGCCGAAAAACGCCCCGGCAAACTGGGCACTAGAATACACCCCCATGGCTGAGCCGCGATAACTACCCGGGGCAATGCGAGATAACATCGCCGGCAACACTACTTCCAGCAGGTTGAAGGCCATAAAAAACAACGCCATACCCAGCATGACCCCATAGAAGTGATGGTCCAGCGCTAACACCACATTAGCAATGGTGAATGCCGCGATCATGGCAAGAGCGATAGGTAAAGCTCGACCTGGCTTATCAGCCATCCGCATCAATGGCCCCATTAAAACAAAGGTCACCACCAACAAACCCAGATAATAAAAATGGTGAGACTCCGCAGGAATTTGTCCCGTGCTGGCCATCAGCAGCGGAAAGGCTACAAAACTCGACATCAACAAATAATGTAGGGCGAACACTCCCAACGTGACCCTGGTTAAGTTTGCGTCTTTCAGTACCTGGCGGAAACCTGCTAGATCCCAGACATCACGTCGCGGTGCCTGGGTCTCACCTGGAAAGGTGAGCGCCACAAGCACACCTAACGCACCTAATAACGCAGTGATTAAAAACAACCCGGAGAGCCCAAATTTCACGCTCAGAAACGGCCCGAGCACCAGCGCAATGCCAAACGAAGCGCCAATGCTCATACCCACAATAGCCATGGCTTTGGTGCGATTATTGGGCGCTGTCACGTCTCCCACCAGCGCCAGCAAACTACTCGCGATTGCGCCACAACCCTGAAGTAAACGCCCAACGATGATGCCGTAAATGCTCTCAGAAAGTCCGGCAATGACACTGCCCAGAATGAACACCAGTAGGCCGGCAATGATGACCGTTTTCCGGCCGAGTCGGTCGGACCATATACCCATGGGAATTTGCAGCAGCGCCTGGGACAAGCCGTAAGCGCCTAATGCCAGGCCAATCAGAAACGGCGTCGCACCGGCAATGGAGTCCGCCATCAGTGGCAGCACAGGCAACACCATAAACAAACCCAGCATGCGGACAACATACAGCGATCCAATAGAGAAGGTTGCCTTAATTTCCTGGGAGTTCATGACTGACTACTACAAAGATCGAGGTTGCCACTGAGCGACACCTCGCGGTTAGAATTTTGCTTAGGCCGGCACAAAACTATACTATTCACTGCCCCGCGGGTTGAAGTCTCGGCGACGCAGCGAGGCAATAAGCGACTCGTCGGCTCGTATTTGGCGAACACATCATAACAAACCTCCGTGTCGTATTCGCCATCATTGATAGTGCATCTATATGGGTCACTCCCAGCAATAGGCAATAAACGGCATCATGAGCAGTATCGTTATCCGGGGCGCTAAGACCCACAACCTGAAGAACATCGACCTCGACATTCCCCGCGACCAATTGGTCGTGGTGACTGGTTTGTCTGGCTCCGGCAAGTCATCGTTAGCGTTCGACACCTTATATGCAGAGGGTCAGCGGCGCTATGTAGAATCGCTGTCTGCTTACGCGAGACAGTTTTTGTCCCTGATGGACAAACCTGATGTTGACCATATCGATGGTTTATCGCCGGCGATTTCAATCGAACAGAAATCCACCAGCCACAATCCCCGCTCCACTGTGGGCACCATTACCGAAATCTACGACTATCTGCGCCTGATGTTCGCCCGGGTTGGTGAGCCCCATTGCCCGGAGCACGGCATCAAATTGGAAGCGCAATCGGTTGCGCAAATTGTTGACCAGATCATGTCGATTCCCGAGGGCACCGGCATCATGCTGCTGGCACCAGTGGTAAAGAATCGCAAAGGCGAGCATCTGCATTTGTTTAGCCAATTGCGTAGTCAGGGATTTGTCCGCGCAAGAATTGACGGTACCGTGACTGATCTGGATGACGTGCCGGATCTTGAGAAGAATAAGCAACACACGATTGAAGTTGTGGTGGATCGTTTTCGAGTCCGTGAGGATATCCAGACCAGGCTCGCCGACTCTATAGAAACCGCTATCGGGATTTCCGACGGTGTGCTGGGCCTTGCCTATATGGAAGGTGACCAACCGGAGCAAGTATTTTCGGCACGCTTTGCCTGTCCAGAGTGTGGTCACTCGATTCAAGAATTAGAACCGCGCATGTTCTCCTTCAACAATCCCGCTGGCGCCTGCCAGGCCTGTGACGGCCTGGGTCACAAACAGTTTTTTGATCCAGCCACGGTGATTCAGGACGACAGCCTGGCGCTGTCTGAAGGTGCAATTGCCGGTTGGGATCGACGCAACATTTATTACTTCCAGATGTTGGTTTCGGTGGCGCAGCACTATGGCTTTGATATTGATACGCCCATTCGTGAGATCGACCCAAAATTTGTCGACATCATATTGCGTGGCAGTGGCAATGAGAAAATTCAATTTCGCTATGTGAACGATCGTGGCGATGAGTACAGTCGCGCTCACACCTTTGAAGGCATCCTGCCAAACATGGAGCGCCGTTATAAAGACACAGACTCTAATGTGGTCCGCGAGAACCTTGCAAAGTTTCTTAGCACCCAAAAATGTCCACAATGTCATGGCGCAAGGTTAAACGCTGACGCCAGAGCCGTGACTATCGATGATGTGTCACTGCCAACAGTAACCGATTGGTCTGTGGCAGATGCCTATGACTACTTCAACAATCTCAACCTGGAAGGCCAGCGCGAGAAAATCGCCGACAAGATCCTCAAAGAAATTAGCTCGCGGTTACGCTTTTTAAAAGATGTGGGCTTAAACTACCTTACCTTGTCTCGCAGCGCGGACACTTTAAGCGGCGGCGAAGCCCAGCGGATTAGGCTGGCAAGCCAAATCGGTGCCGGGCTGGTGGGGGTCATGTACATTCTCGATGAACCATCTATCGGCTTGCATCAACGGGACAATGAACGCCTACTGAAAACGTTGTTTCACTTAAAAGAGTTGGGTAACACGGTTATCGTGGTTGAGCATGATGAAGAGGCGATTCGCGCTGCCGACTATGTAGTGGATATTGGCCCCGGCGCCGGTATTCACGGCGGCGAGGTGGTTGCGAGCGGATCCCTCGAAGACATCGTCGCTAACAAAGACTCTATTACCGGGCAGTTTCTGTCAGGCGAGCGCGCCATTAAAGTGCCAAAACAGCGCGTGCCATTTGATGCCGAGAAAACCCTGACCATCAAAGGTGCTGCCGGTAACAACTTGCAACAGGTTGATCTGACAATTCCCTTATCCTTGATGACCTGCGTGACCGGCGTGTCTGGATCGGGCAAGTCCACCCTGATTAACAGCACGCTGTATCCCATTGCCGCCATTGAGCTAAACGGCGCCACCAACCCCACAGTGGCGCCCTATGATGAGATTACTGGTTTAGACCAACTTGATAAGGTTGTGGATATTGACCAGAGCCCAATTGGACGCACACCACGCTCTAACCCCGCTACCTATACCAATATCTTCACGCCCATTCGCGAACTCTTTGCTGGCACACAAGAAGCGCGTTCGCGCGGCTATAAACCAGGTCGGTTTAGCTTTAATGTCAAAGGTGGTCGCTGCGAGGCATGCCAGGGCGACGGTTTAATCAAAGTGGAGATGCATTTTTTACCTGACGTCTATGTCATGTGCGATGAATGCAAAGGCAAACGCTATAATCGGGAAACCCTGGAGGTTCGCTACAAGGGTAAGTCTATCCATGAAGTGCTCGATATGACGGTTGAGGACGCCCATGAATTTTTCGCTGCCGTGCCGATGATTGAGCGTCGCTTACAAACCTTGATGGATGTTGGTCTCGGCTATATTCGCCTTGGCCAAAGTGCCACCACTCTATCTGGCGGTGAAGCCCAACGGGTAAAACTTGCCAGAGAACTCTCGAAACGCGATACCGGGCAAACGCTATACATTCTTGACGAGCCAACCACCGGGCTGCACTTCCACGACATTGAGCAACTGTTAGATGTACTCCATCACCTGCGCGACCAGGGCAATACTGTGGTCATCATCGAGCACAACCTGGATGTCATTAAGACGGCAGACTGGATTATTGATCTAGGACCAGAAGGTGGCTCCGGCGGCGGTCAGATCATCGCCCAGGGCACCCCGGAGGATCTAAGCGAGAATGAAGGCTCGTTTACCGGCCAATTTCTTGCGCCACTGCTATCAGCTTCGGCAGGTTCGGGGTCAGAGTAAAGTGCCAGAGTAAGTTTACTCTGGCAATTTACTCTGACCCCAGCGTTTTTAGGCGTAAGCCTTCTGCACCGCTGCGGTGGCAACGCCTTTGTGAATCGGTGCGTTGTAGCCGGATAACACTGACTCCAGAGCATTCACGCAGAGCATAACGTTCTTCGGGTTACTGGCATAACCCATCAAACCAATACGCCATACTTTACCGGCAAGGCTACCCAGACCCGCACCAATCTCAAGATTGAACTGCTGCAACAATTGCTTACGCACTGCAGCTTCATCAACTCCTTCTGGAATGGTCACGGCATTTAACTGCGGCAGTCGTTCATCTTCCGGCACAACAAAACTCAGGCCCATGGCCTCAAGTCCGGCACGGAGCGCAAGGTGATTAGTCATGTGGCGCTGCCAACTGGCCTGCAGGCCTTCCTCATGGAGAATCACCAATGCCTCGTGTAAGCCATACAATGCATTGACGGGCGCGGTGTGATGGTAGGCACGAGTTTGTCCTTCGCCCCAGTAGCCCATGACCAGGTTTAGATCCAAAAACCAGGACTGCACGGGATGTTTGCGGGCTTTGATGGCAGCAACAGCTTTATCGCTCAAGCTAATGGGCGACAAGCCAGGCGCACAAGAAAGACACTTCTGGGTGCCGCTATAAGCTGCATCAACACCCCAGTCATCCAGCGCAACCTCAGTACCAGCG
>JBKAGC010000130.1:0-10319 GCA_046290215.1 Pseudomonadales bacterium
CGCAAAAATTGGAGCCCTCGGTACGCTTATTGAAGTTTAATACTGAAACAAATCAGGAAATGGCGGCAGCCCATAGCATCCGCTCAATTCCAACCCTGATCTTGTTTCAGGATGGCAAAGAAGTGCAGCGTATATCAGGCGCTATGCACCTGCCCCAATTGCTCAGTTGGGTGGGTCAACTGGTATCTTGAGTTCAATTCGCCAGCAACGGTGATTCAAGGAAGCACCCGGTCTGTGGTAAAAAGCGCTATTGATTTTACCTGCAGCCGCTATGACCTTTCCCACTGTCATTACTAATTCAGACCAGCTCGACGATTCAGGTGCACTAACGACCTGGGTACAAACCCATCAGATCGAGCTGGAAGCACAACTGGCGGAGTCTGGCGCTATATTATTTCGCGGCTTTCCTATTCACAGCGCAGAGGACTTTGATCAGTTCGCGACAGCGTTTGGTCACGGCGAATTCACCTATGAGGAATCGTTATCTAACGCGGTGCGGATCAACTTAACACCGCGCGTGTTCACCGCCAACGAAGCTCCTGCCGATGTTGAGATCTACTTGCATCACGAAATGGCGCAGACACCGATTTATCCGCGCAATATCTTCTTTTGCTGTTTATCTGCAGCCACCGAGGGTGGCGCAACGCCGCTTTGTCGGTCAGACCTGCTCTGGGCAGACTTCAAATCAAAATGCCCCGACGCTGCAGCGACTTTTCAAGAACGGGGTTTGAAATACACCACCGCCATGCCTGATGACAATGATATTAGCTCCGGTCAGGGACGAAGCTGGCGCAGCACTTTGAGCGTGGCAAACCGCGCGGCAGCAGAGGCGCGCTTGCAAGAACTAGGTTATAGCTGGGAATGGACAGACGCCGGCGGGCTGCTGGCAACGACACCAGCCCTACCGGCCGTAAAGCAACTGGACGATGGCAGTGAGGCTTTTTTCAATCAGGTGATCGCCGCTCACCGCGGCTGGAAGCGTGAACTCAATAGCAAAGCCGTGTTGCGCTTCGGTGATGATAGCGAGATACCACGGCAGTGGTTAGATGAACTTGAAGCACTGGCAAAACAGCATACGGTATCCTTGGATTGGCAAGATGGCGATGTCGCCCTGGTCGACAACTACCGCACCATGCACGGGCGTTACCCGTATAGCGGTGACCGTAAACGCCAGGTTGTGGTGTGTTTAGCGAGGTAAACGCAATGGCCCAATTAGTTCCGGTTGACCCATTTGATCTCGTTATCTTTGGCGGCAGTGGCGATTTGGCTCTACGTAAACTACTGCCAGCACTTTACTATCGTGACCGTGATGGCCAACTGCCTGCCGAAAGTAGAATCATAGCCATCAGTCGGGGCCAGATGAGTAGGGAGGACTATATAGAAACAGTTAAACAATCCCTCCTCACATATGTCGACTCGCCGGATGAGCAAGCCCTGAAAGCTTTCACGAGCAAGCTACAGCACTTGTGTTTTGACGCTGAAGACCACCGTAGCTGGTCGCCGCTGGTAGAACTCCTAACAGGTGCGGAAGATCGGGTTCGCGCTATCTATTTAGCAACGCCGCCAGCTTTATTTGGTGCCATTGCATCAGGCTTTAAGAGCAATCAACTCATGAGCGAGAAGATGCGCATCGTGCTCGAGAAGCCAGTGGGTGATAACTTTACATCCGCCCGCCGCATCAACGACGAGGTGGGTGCTTGCTTTGCCGAAAATCAGATATTTCGCATCGACCATTATCTGGGTAAAGAGACTGTCCAAAATCTCCTGGCCTTGCGGTTTGGTAACTCGCTGTTCGAGCCATTGTGGCGTCGGGAAGTGGTCGATCATGTGCAAATCACTGTAGCGGAAGACCTGGGAGTTGATAATAGAATCGATTTTTACAACGGCACCGGCGCACTGCGCGACATGGTGCAAAACCACCTGTTGCAGCTTGTTTGCCTGGTGGCAATGGAACCGCCCAGCAGTCTTGATGATGACGCCGTACGTGACGAGAAGCTCAAAGTCCTAAGAGCTTTGAAACCGATTTCCGCCGGTCAAGTTCGCGACAACACAGTACGCGGCCAATACACAGCGGGGGCGATAGACGGCACTGCAGTACCTGGCTTTGCTGAGCGACTCACGACGGCCACCAGTACAGAAACCTTCGTTGCGCTAAAAATTGAAGTGGATAACTGGCGCTGGTCCGGTGTGCCATTTTACCTTCGCACGGGCAAACGACTCGCCACGAAACATTCGGAAATTGTCATTCAGTTTAAGCCAGTACCCCACTCTATTTTTGCCACCAACGACTATGATACTGTCCCTAATCGATTGTCCATCATGCTCCAGCCTAACGAGGGTGTGAAGTTGACGATAATGGCGAAACAGCCAGGTCCCGGGGGCTTCGAATTAAAGCCAGTGTCTCTTGACCTGAGCTTCGAGCAAACTTTTGGCCAGCGTTATCGCGACTCCTATGAACGGCTACTGATCGAGGTGTTGCGCGGGAACCCGGCGCTCTTTATGCGTAGAGATGAGATAGAAACAGCCTGGCAGTGGATCGACGGCATTATTGCCGCCTGGGAAACTGATCGACAAAGCATTGAAAGTTATGTGGCAGGCAGTTGGGGGCCCACTGCGAGCTCATTACTCCTCGATCGCGATGGCAGAGCCTGGCTTGCAGGAAGTTAACCATGGATATTTATAAAAACAGGGAAAGCGCGTCGCTCGCGGCCGCCGAACAAATCGCCCAGACATTGCAGCAGGTAGTCAGCCGGCAAGGCAGTTCGTCACTGGCAGTGAGCGGCGGCTTAACACCTATGCGCTGCCTGACATTGTTAGGCCAACAAAGCCTACCCTGGCCGCAAATTGGTATTACTTTAACCGACGAGCGCGACGCACCCCTCGGCCATTGCGATCGCAATGAAACGATGTTGCGAGACACCTTACTAGACAATCCGGAAGTTGACCGCCGGTTTATACGCCTCGACGATCCGGCACTAACTGACCTGCTACCACTAACCTGTGCCCTGGTGGGCATGGGCGAAGACGGCCATTTTGCATCGATCTTTGCGGACTCCCCGCAACTGGACGTTGCTTTAACCTCGACCAACACGATTGAACATGTGGGCTCGCGATCACATGCCTATACCAGAGTCACCTTAACCTTACATGCACTGCAGGCGACCGATTTGATTCTGCTCCTGGTTTTTGGCGAGGAAAAACGGCTTCGCTTAGAAAAACCTGCTGGCTACCCAATTGAGCACTTATTAGCCTTGCCAAAGGTAGAAGTCATCTGGGCGCCATAAGGTATAGGGTCAACTTGCTATGTCTAACAATACTTATTTAGTTGCCGATATTGGCGGCACCAATGCACGCTTCGCCATCGCCGGTACTGATGAACCTGGCTATCTTCACGAATTAACCTTGCAATGCAAGGATTACGTTTCGATCCAACTTGCCATAAGCGCGTATCTGGAGCAGACCTGTCTCTCCACACCCGAACGAATTTGCATTGCTGCGGCCGGGCCAGTGATTGCTAACACGATTCACCTCACCAACAATCACTGGCACATTAAAGCAGATGAGCTGAAAACCCATTTTGCCGCCAGGGAGGTTCACTTACTGAATGATTTTGCCGCAATAGCCTGCTCTCTAACCTCACTGCAGCCGACGCACTGCGAGATGATTGGCTCAAGCAACTCACCTGACCTTAATAGTGAACAGTTTCATATTGGCGTCATGGGCCCTGGCACTGGACTCGGCGCAGCGACACTGCTACGTCGTTATCAGCATACCATGCCGATAGTGACTGAGGCTGGTCATTCGGGCTTCGCCCCAGAAACGCAGTTACAGCAGTCAGTTTGGAACATCCTCCAGCAGCGATTTGGCCGGGTTTCCGATGAGCGAATCTTATCAGGTGCAGGCATCGAAAATGTCTATTCGGCATTATCTGAATTGCATCAGGAACCTGCTATTGCCTTATCAGCCGCGGAAATCTTCGCCCAACACGAAACCAATACCATTGCTGCTGACACGATAAAGTTGTTTTTCGAAGTGCTTGGCCAGACTGCAGGCAACTTTGTGTTAAGCACTGGCGCATTTGACGGCCTCTACATCGCGGGAGGGATAGCGCAGCGCTACCCAGGGCTGTTGGCCAACAGTAACTTTCGTGCTGCTTTTGAAAACAAAGGCCGCCATCGTCCTATTATGGAAAACGTCCCCACCATCTTAGTCCGTCACCCAAATCCTGGTCTACTTGGCGCTGCAGCAGTTGCCAGTCATCAGGTGTCCTAGAGACGGCTAGGCTGGCACGAATAACTGCAATGTCAGGCCTGCCAAAAGGGCCAGGCCAAACACGCGAACAAAACCAAAAGCACTGGCCGAGTACCACAACGGCCAGACGTTATCCGGATAATCCGAGGGCTTGCTGGCCGGGGCGGACTTCGCCAGCACCTTATTGAGTTGCCAGGCTCGCGGTATTGCCAACGCGCAAATCGCCAGCGCATAAAACTTGAATATAACAATGGCAAGCAACAAACAAATTGCCAACCCTAACAACAGCAAGCGCGTAGCGATTAGCGAACGTCTGGTACCCAGCACCACTGGCAAGGTATTCACGCCTTTATTGGTATCGTCAGAAATCTTGTCGATGTGTTTACCAAAAATAACCAGCGTTGGTCCGATTCCCGCCAGTAGCGAAACTAACACCACCTCAAAAGAAATTGTCTGGGTCAGGACATAGAACGTACCACCTGTCATTAGCGGCCCCCAGACCAGCAATACCGACAGTTCACCTAGCGCCAGGTGTTTCAGTGGCCATGTGTAAAAGAGTACGAAGATCGCGCCTATTGCAGTTAACAACATCACGTTCTCAGTAACTGGAGACACCAGCACTAAATACACCGCCGCAGCAACCGCAATCAATGCGGTACCAAGTATCACCAGCGCCATGACATGCTTCGCCACCAGAAGATCTTCAAGCACATGGGTGCCGTAGCGCTGGCGAAAGTAGTTATCTTTGTCTACACCGGTGGCGTGATCTACCCAATCATTTAGCAAATTATTGGTGGCGTGAGCAAAGGTCAGCCCGAGCAAAATCACCAATGCCACGGTCCACTGCACGGGCCCTGCCTGCAGCGCCAGTAACACACCGGCCAAACCGCTGCTCAAGGTCATCACAAGCACCGGCGCACGCACCATAATTAACCAGCGTACGAACCAGTTTAAGGTGCGCCACTCTGATGCTGTGAAGCGCTGCATACTGGTCACAGATTGCTCTAGTTCACCCACAGCCAAAACCCGTCAAGCTTAGCGGTTTAACCATCATCTCTCGCAGCACCCACTCACACCTAATGTCGCGGTTTAGCTACCACCACGAACATAGTTGAAGAAACTCTCTTTGTTCGCTTCCATATCTGCAGCCACTTTTTTTGCCACATCATCGGCGGCAAACTTCTCGCGCCAGCTCGCCAGGCCAGTAATGCGCGCATTCAGGTCGATCCCGGTAGATGCACTACCCATATCCGCGACCGCCAGGACGTAATATAAGTAGATATCTGCCATGGTGTAATCACTACCAAGCACCCAGGGGTCGAAACTGGCGAGCGCATTCACACTGTTAATACCCCGCTCTACCACGGCCTTAATTTCTTCAACCAGCGCCTCAGGCGCTTGCTGACCGGAGAACGCAAAACCAATGAGCCGGCGATTTGGCAATTCCAGATACAGTTCTGCCATATGCATGAGTTGCCTGACACGATTGCGGGCAAACGGCTCGCTGGGTAGCAGCGGTTTTTGCGGATAGGCGTCCTCAATATATTCACAGAGTACTGCCGCTTCAGAAAGATGTTCTCCTGCATCGGTGGTTAAACTCGGCACCTTCAAAGCCGGGCTTAACTTGTCATAACCGGGCGCGCTGGGATAAACCAGATCCTCAGCAAAATCTACGCCTTTGTACAACAAAGCATGCTTGGGAATATTGTAATAATTGCTGTATGAAAAACCGTGTAGAGTTGGCATAGTGATTTCCTGTTATTTTCATGCGCATGGTGCAACCCCTGCGCCTTGTCGTCAACGTTACTTACAAAGCTCTACGCAGTGCGCATTATTTCCCCTGCAACCAGATTCTAGAAAACGCTACAATCTCCAGACTACTGCGTTTAGTTCGAGGAACAATACTTGTGGATATTCGCAACTTAAGAGCCGGTGAAACCTTGTTCAAAGAAGGCGACGCAGCTGACACCGCCTATATCATCGAAGAAGGCGAAATCGAAATCAGCACCATGACAGAAGGTTCTAACGTGGTGATTTGCTCCCTGGGCGATGGTGATATTGTCGGTGAAATGGGCATCATTGATGATGAACCACGCACTGCCACCGCAACTGCCACAAAAGACACACGCCTGGTGTGCGTCACTCGAAATCAGCTCACAGACCGCATTAGCGAGGCGGATGACATTCTCAAGTTGCTGGTGAAAGTGTTGCTTGACCGGTATCGCAGCGGTCTCAGCAAAATGAAGGGGGACAACCGGCCACCGCCGCCTGGTGAAGTGGTGGCTGAGTATATGCACCACGGCATCACCAAAATGCGTCTTGAAGCCGAGTTGCGGCAAGCCCTGGCCACGGACGAACTCAAAGTCTTTTATCAGCCTATTGGCGATTTACACAGCGGTAAAATCGCAGGTTTTGAGGCTCTGACCCGATGGTTTCATCCAACCCGGGGGTTTATATCGCCGGGTTTGTTTATCTCGTTGGCAGAAGAAACGGATCTAATCGTCCCGGTAGGACTGCACGTGTTTAAACAAGCTTCAGCAGATATGGTCCGGTTACAAAAGGTCGCGGAAGCCGCCGGGCACAATCCCCCGCTGTTTATGAGCATCAACATTTCTGGGCGCCAGGTAATTAACGATCAATTCCTCAGCGAAGCGGCAAAAATCGTTGACGAAACCGGCCTGCCGCGTGATCAGTTCAAGCTAGAAATCACCGAGAGTTTTGCCATCGATGTTACTGCCGCTGAAAACTGGATCAAGCAAGCCCATGAGCACGGCTTTAAAGTTTCCTTAGACGACTTTGGTACTGGCGTTTCTAGTTTAGAAACTCTTTATCGGCTAGATTTAGATGTTGCCAAGGTGGACCGGGCTTTTGTCATTGATCTTGCCGACAACCAACGCAACCGCCAACTGACTCGCGACATTGTAGCGATGATCCAGCGCCTGGGATTAGAAGTCATCGTCGAAGGCGTCGAGGAGCGTTCACAACTTGAGTTTATCAAGGCTTTGGATTGCCAATACGCGCAGGGTTACATCATTGGTGAATCCATGCCGGTGGATGACATAGAAGCGTTAATTCGTAACCCGCCTGATTTTTCCTAACCGCCGCACCTTGAGGTACCCATTGAGTCGATTACCCTTGTTAATTGAGCGTTTGTCGCTGCAAGAGCAAAGCCCCCATGTATTCGTTGGCGGTTCCGGAGACGGCGGCGTTGGCGCTGAATCCAGACTATTTGGCGGTCTGGTCGCCTCGCAAGCAGCCATGGCCGCCATGCGGACGGTGGACGACTTTCCCATGCACTCACTGCACGCATACTTTCTTCGCCCGGGGCGGCCCAACGTGGAGATTGCTTACCACGTTCACGCCAGCAAAGACGGCAGGAACTTCGCCAGCCGCCACATCGAGGCCTGGCAAAGCGGTGATTGCATCTTTCAAATGATGGCGAGTTTTCATCGCCTTGAACAAGGTGTCGAACACGCGCCAACCATGCCGGAAGCGCCAGAGCCACTAAGCTTAAAAAACCGCGACGAGTTACGCGGCCGAAGCAACTGGCAAAACCAACCCATTGACGTGCGCATGGCCACTGAAATTACCAATGATTTACCCCAGGAACCCCATCAGCGAGTTTGGCTTAAAGCCAACGGCGAGTTACCTGATGACCCTCGATTACATCTGGCATTGACCGTATACGCCAGCGACAGAACCTTATTGGATACAGCCTGGCGACCTCATACCCATCATGGACAACCGGCAGGTGCCAGTCTGGATCATGCCATGTGGTTTCATCAACCGCCGGTGTTTGACGACTGGCTATTGTATGACATGCAAAGCCCAGTGGCTCACGCCAGCCGCGGACTTGCCATGGGCCATATGTTTAACACGGCAGGTCAATGCCTGATTTCTGTTGCCCAGGAAGGGCTGGTCAAGTTCCGCTAAACCACCAAAAATCTTAATAGGTCGCGCTTTCCCTTCGTCCATTAAAAAGCCCAGGTGCCTGAAGCATCTGGGCTTACTCGCGTTCGCATGGCCAGGGAGTCTGACTCATACGAGGTGCGCACCACGACTCCGAGACTCCCGAGGAGTTTTCAGACCTCGGCGTCTTTCGCGCACTGGCAGATCTCTTATGGTCCGCCTGTAGTGATGGGAGCTTTGCTCCACAATGAAAACCTTACTCCTAAACTACTTTGATACTAAATATTTTTTATTCATGAACAAATACTGTTTAGAAGATTTAGGAAGAAAGGCTGCTTTCTTGTTTGGCGCGACTCGTTAAGTATTCATTTAGCTGCCAGGCTGCCTGATGCCCGTAACGAAAACGATGCATAGCAAGATAACGCTCATAAGCCTTGGAGTTTGTGAGCGCTGCAAAGGTTGCAAATTCAATTTCCCGATTACGCACCTTCAACACCGGTCGTGGAAAGTCGTGAGAAAAGTCTGACATCAACGCATCGTCCACCGTCACTTCTGTGTCCACTTTTTTCTCTTGCTTACGCCAGTTGAAAAACTCAAACGCGGTTTTTATCACCACCAGCAGCACCAGACCGGAAGTGGGTTGATCTAGCGCAATTAGCACAAACCCGGAAAACAAAATGGTCAGGTGCAAAACCACAATACGCTGGTAAGGACCTGCCGTTAGTTCCTGGATACTTTCTTTACCCGGGCCCATCTCGATTAAGTCACGCACCCAATCCACCAGTTGCCAGATGGCGAGCGCCAACACAGAAAACAGCAACTGCCGCTCGCTAATCAGACTAAACACAGATTGCACCATAGCGTTATCGTTAAACGGCACACCATCACCAAGTAATGCGAACAAAAACACCCCGTGCACAGTACAAAACATCCCGTAGTGGAACGCAAAAAACGGCACCATAAACAGTGTCACACCCAGCTCCACTGGATTTGTCAGCGGGCGAGCAATGATTTTCAATAACATGACGATGCCGATCAGCCAGTTCTCTAGCCAATACAGAAAGATCAGATCAAATGCTTGCCAGTTCAAGAACAAGACACCGTATAGTGGAATGGCATTTAACAGTATGAGCAACGTCAAGTAGATCGGTGCTGGTACGTGCTTGCCGGAACCTAATGTGGTCATTTCAGCGCCTTACTGGATATTCAAGGAATCACTGTGAATATTATGCAATCATTAGTCACGATTTTTTAACCAGATTATCTAGCCGCGACGTGAAATACGTAGCGCTTATAACTGGTCAAATAATTGATAGAGCCGGATTGCTGTCCGGCAAAACCCTGGACGATAACAAGGATCACCCCATGAGCGTTCATGAAGATGTCCGCGAGTACTACGGCAAAGTACTGAGCAACACAGCAGACCTACAAACCAGCGCTTGCTGCACCCGTGACGCTATGCCTGACTGGCTCAAACCGCTGGTGAGCAATATCCATGACGATGTGCTCGCCAAATACTATGGTTGCGGCATTGTTGCCCCAGAGGCCCTTGAAGGTTGCCGGATTCTCGATCTCGGGTGCGGCTCTGGCCGCGACTGTTACGTACTGGCGCAACTGGTGGGCGAATCCGGTGAAGTGATTGGCGTCGATATGACCGACGAACAGCTCAGCGTTGCCAGGCAACATGTGGATTACCACCGCGAGGCATTTGGCTATCAAACCGCCAACACCCGGTTTTATCAGGGCTATATCGAGTCACTCAGTGACCTTGATATCGAACCGGGCAGCGTTGATGTGATCATCTCCAATTGCGTCATCAACCTGTCACCGGACAAACAAGCTGTACTAAAAGGCGCTTACGACCTCCTTAAACCCGGCGGTGAGATGTATTTTTCTGATGTTTACGCCGACCGCCGGGTACCGGAAAGTTTACGAAATGACCCGATGTTATACGGCGAATGCCTCGGCGGCGCCTTGTACTGGAACGACTTCATCGCATTAGCCAAACAGGCTGGTTTTTATGACCCTCGCCTGGTGGAATCTCGCCCCCTTGAGGCCCAAAGCGAAGCTGTGCAATCCCGCATCGACGGCATCCGATTTTACTCTGCCACCTACAGGCTGTTTAAAATTGCCGAACTAGAGCCAGCTTGCGAGGACAC
>JBKAGC010000131.1:0-10151 GCA_046290215.1 Pseudomonadales bacterium
TGACGATGTGAGTTATCCAGAGTACCGACAGTTTGAATACCTGAGCGAGGAATACGGTGATGTTCTTGCTTGCGCAGATGTGGTGCTTTCCCGAGCCGGTGCCAATAGCATTTATGAGTTACTGGCGCTGCGTAAACCGCATTTGCTGGTTCCCTTGAGTGCCGCAGCCAGCCGGGGTGACCAACTGGTGAATGCCAGGATCATGGCGGCACGTGGCCTCAGCCTCAGTCTCACAGAAGCCGAACTTAGCGCTGATACCCTGCGCCAGGCCCTTAATGTGTTACTTAGTGACCAGCAAATGCGCGCCAATATGGCTGCATTACCCCAGGATGACCCGCTGGCCCTGATTATCCAGCTAATTGAAAGCCACGCCTAAACCATCTGCGGCCACCCGGGTCTAAAAAAAGTGCTTGCACCTGACCTGACGATGATTATACTGAATTGGTGTTATACATATGTAGTACACTAGATCATTGAAACAGTAATACACGGAAAGGCATTCGGATGTATACAGACACAAGCACGGTAGGACAGCGATATGAAAATTAGCTGGAATGACAAAGATCCGATCTACCGACAGCTAAAAGATCGGATTCTAGAGATGATCCTTGAAGGCGTGTTCAGCGAGGGAGAGAGCTTGCCCTCGGTACGGCAATTGGCAAGTGAACACAGAATTAATCCCATAACAGTTTCCAAGGCGATGCAAATGTTGGTTGACGAAGAATTGGTTGAGAAGCGGCGTGGTCTCGGTATGTTTGTCCGCGAGGGTGCGAAAGCGAGTTTAATTGCCACGGAACGGTCGAAGTTCCTGAGTGAGGAGTGGCCAGCAATCCTGAGCAAAATTGAACGGCTCGGTTTGTCCGCGGAAGACTTATTCGCAGGAGGAGCAGCATCATGACATCTATCTTAAAAGCTCGAGGTCTTGCCAAGCAATATGGTGATTTTGCCGCATTACGGGATGTCACGTTTACTGTGGAACCAGGTTCGATCGTCGGCCTAATTGGTCCCAATGGTGCCGGCAAAACCACTACCTTAAAGAGCATCCTCGGCCTGACAGACTTTTCCGGCGAGCTCGATGTGATGGGGGTTGATCCTCGAAGTGGTCGTCATCTGCTGATGGAAAAGGTTTGCTTTATTGCTGATGTAGGCGTGTTGCCTAGATGGTTGAAAGTGAGTGATGCGGTGGACTACATCCAGGGCGTGCATCCGCGTTTTAATCGCGCCAAAGCGGAAGCGTTAATAGCCGCAACGGACATTCGACCCAAAGCAAAAGTGAAAGAGTTATCCAAGGGCATGGTTACGCAGCTGCATCTGGCGTTGATTCTTGCCATCGACGTGGAGTTGTTGGTGCTGGACGAGCCGACGATTGGCCTGGATATTCTTTATCGCAAAGAATTTTATGATCGATTGCTGAATGACTACTTCGATCATGACACCAGCATCATTATTAGTACCCATCAGGTTGAAGAGATCGAATCGTTGTTAAGTCATTTACTGTTTATCAATCGCGGCGAGATCGTGCTCGACTGCGCCATGGATGACCTGTCGGAGCGATTTACCCAGGTGCTCGTGAATCCGGAAAGTTTCGCTGCCGCAGAAGCCCTCGCGCCGCTGACGTCAAAGGATCTGCTGGGCAAGAAAATGATGATTTTCGAAGACGTTAACAAAGCGCAGCTCGCTAACCTGGGTGAACTGCATGTGCCCAGTGTGTCAGATTTGTTTGTGGCCAAGTTACATCGCGATGAAAAGCCAGCAAGAGGTGAAGTATGAAACAGTTACCAATGTTAGTGCGGCGTGAATTCTGGGAGCACAAGAGTACCTTTTTCTGGTTACCCCTGGTGACCACAGCTGTTGTGATCAGTATCTTGCTGCTGTTGCTAGTAGGTATGCAAAGTGATGCCGTTGATGTCAGCATGGATTACGAAAGTGACCAGGAGCAGCATCAGTTTGTGGTTCGCGATTCATCATTGATGGATTTGTTTGGTTACCAACTTAAGAAGCTAGAAGCAGCGCCAGAACGCGTCATAGAGGATCGCCTGGATCAGATCTATTCCGGTGTCAGCATTATCTGGTTTGCAATTCTCTGGGTGGTGATTTTCTTTTACCTGATTGGCGCGCTTTACGATGATCGTAAAGACCGCAGCGTGCTGTTTTGGAAGTCGATGCCCGTGTCCGACACGCTCACGGTTGGCTCAAAGCTGTTTGCTGGTCTAGTGCTAGCGCCGGCGATTTACCTTGGCTTTACCATGATTGCTCATGTGGCCATTGCCAGTATTGCCAGTATTGCCGCCCTCGGCCAAGATGTGGCGATCTGGGATACGCTCTGGGCACCGGCCAATCTAGTTGGTCGCTGGTTCGCTTTTGTTGGGCTTTATGGCTTTACGCTACTCTGGTGTTTGCCGTTTTTTGCCTGGTTATTGCTGGTGTCTTCCTGGGCTAAGTCCGCGCCGTTGGCCTGGGCGGTGGGTATTCCCATTGTGTTGATGCTGGTGGAAGGTGCGCTCATTGATAGCAATATTCTCGCTACCTTTATTCGCCAGCACATCTTCTCCTTTGAATTTTGGCAGCACGGCCGGCACTTGATGTATGGCTTTGAGTTACCTGAGGCGCTGGAGATGTTCGCGTCACTGGTGGTGGGTATGGCATTTATTGCCGGAGCAATATGGTTCAGGGGGAAAGCAGATGAGCTCTAAGCGTGTGACTGGTCAATTACTACTGCTGGTGATCATGGTACTGGGAGCCACTTCCTGTATCAGAGTGGATACCAGTACCAAACAGCCCACCATGGGGTCCGAACTGATTGATCTTTCCCGGGCGAAGTCCTTGGGTCAGTTAAGTGATGAAGAGTTTCGCCAGTTGCGGCGTAAGGTGCTGGCCTCTTTCTAGGGGCCAGCATGCAGTGCCAGACTAACCGCCGTTGCTCACGTCCCAGTCAAGATCACTGGTTAAGGCAACCTCGCTAGACTCCAGGACCTGATTCTGATTCAAGCTATATAAACGCCAGGTGCCAAAAACGCTGCTGCGCACCAGAATATCGGTATCGCCATCTGCATCAAAGTCGCCGGTGGAAGCCAGGTGCCAATCAAGATCAGCCGTGACATCCAGAAAGGCGGGGGTTTCGACGTCAAAGTTGTTAAAGCGATACACGAGCCAATCGCCGTTTTTATAGCGCAGTAGCAGGTCATCTCGCTCGTTCCCGTTAAAGTCACCGGTACCCACGACTTGCCAATCGAGGCTTTTCTTCATGGAAATGGCCTGGTCCGCAACAATGTCCGTGCCGCTCATGTGATAAAGATGCCAGGCGCCATCATCAGCTCTGGTCATCACATCAGTTTTACCATCGCCGTTAAAATCACCTGTGCTAGCCACATAGATGTTTGTGTCTCTTGGTAATGCAGGGCGTCCGGTTGCCACAACCCGGGTACCGTTTAACTGATACAAATACCAACGACCATCGGCTCGCCGTAGCAGAACATCGCCTTTGCCATCACCGTCAAAGTCGCCGCTGCCGACAGCTTGCCAGTCTAGATTTGAGGTCATGGTAGGCTCGCCAGATTCTTTGACCTCATTGCCGTTGAGTAAAAACGTGCGCCAGCTACCAGTATCTTGATTGCGTACCAGGACATCCGCCATACCATCCCCGTCATAATCCTCACGGCCTACCACGCGCCACGCAGGATCATTGTCGAGGTTAAGTTCTAGAAGTGCCGTGACGTTTGCACCGTTCATGGTGCCAAGATTCCAACTGCCCGAGGTGTGCTGCAAGACCAGGTCTGAGGTGCCGTTGCCATCCACATCAAGGGGGCCGCCGCCCCAGTTAATTTGCACGTCGCTGGTGGCAGCAAAATAATTTGCCACCTGGGGCGCAACCACATTTAAGGTGTAAACCGCATCAGCGCCTTCAGGTTGATCGCGCTGGATGCCGCAAGGGCCGTTGCCGCATTGCATGCTGGGATTAGAAAACACTTTGACCTTGGAAGCGTTAAAGGCTGAGGAATAAGCCATTACCGTCACAAAATCGTTGTCCACGCCGTGACCCAGTGCGAAATCGAAGGTCGCCCCTGTAGTGTCCTGTTTACGGGAATGATTGAGGCCCATGTTGTGGCCGATTTCGTGGGCTAGCGTGTAGGTGCCACAATCAATGCTGACGTGAGAGTAACCATAGTCCTTTTCACTGCTGTGACTAAAATCACCGTTAGTACCAAGACCGCCGAGCCAGGCAAGGCCGCAGTAGCCGTCATCCAGATAAGGGCGCATAAGCACGACCAGGTCAGCGCCGTGCTCAGCCCGCAGGTTGGCAACGTCCGTAAAAGCAGGATGACTCTGGTCGGTAATATGATCAATGGCGGTTTGTGAGTCATAACCCGCTTCATAGCTAACACGCTCGCTGTGAACGAGACGCAAAGACATGCTGGCGCCTGAGCTTTTGTAAATCTGGTTTGAAACGTCGATCAGGTGATTAATACGAGTCTGGGCGTCGCCATCATAAAGGGCGTCAGCGGCCTCGTTGTAAACCACCATCACATCAATAACAGAAGAACCACTAGCGGTGGGCTGCAATGTCTCCGGATCAATTTTAACCTGTTGGAAGTACCACATGCTGAGTGCCGCAACCAAAAATATTGCGAACACCAGCGCCATAAGGTTGCTGTTGGACAATCTAGCGGTGCGTACCTGAGCGTTTGATTGCTTGGCCATATTAGCAAGTACCTGTCATTAGCCGTTAGTTAACGGTGTTACGGTTGATGCCTGGGATTCGGTAGTCGGCGAGATTTGGGTCAATCAAATTGTCCAAGTCCGTCGCTGCCATTAGCCATCCTTGCTCCTGGTCTGCTTCGAGTAAAAAAGATCCGTCTGGTGTGTTGATTGTCGCGTAGGTGGCGCTGCTACCTTGAGTGACAACCACGGTGTACTCCGGTTGGGTGGTCAAGTGACCTTTTAGGGTCTTATCGCCATTTTGATGCTCACCAACCTGCTGAATTGACATTTCATAGTCTTGATTGGTTTGCGGGATCGGTAAACTCAATGTGTCGCCAACACTTGCTCTGGCGATGGTCTGCTTTTTGAGTTTTAACGGTGTTGGGCTAATACCTTTGTTGCTAAATCGGGTTGGTGGTGCCGGTGCATCCAGGTCTGCTTGCCATGCCGAATTGTTTTCTTCCGCCAGCGCTGGACGGTTGTTTGTGGGGAATGTGTTAGCTGAATTCGGTGCCGGTTGCCCAGCGCTTTGCTCGTTAAGTGGCGCACCTGGGTGAACTCGGTTGACGGGCACCGGTGCAATTTTGTTACCTGGCGTGGTCTCTGCAAAGGGCTGAACTGCTAGCGATCCCGTCTGTTCTCGGCCAGATTGGTTGAGATACAGTTGAAACGCGACAATCGCCACGGCAAGACCTAATCCAGAAAGGATGTATCTGAGCATGTGAAAGATTCGGTTTTTGCTGCTGTGTACTAATCTAAGTTCAGAATGCGCCGTTACTCAAGTGTCTGAAAGACAAAGAGAAAATTAATCGGTGTGAATGGTAAGAAGGCGTCAGAAGCTTGACGCAAAGGTGATTTAAGGGCGTCAGGGATAAGCAGATGACGGAAATCTGAGTGCTTTATTTAAGGGTTTAGCAGCTAACCTAACGCCGGAAGTAATTCACAAGGAAGGTCTTAAAACTTAAGGTCTTATTGGCCACATGGCGATTGGCCGGTAACACCAGTTGCACAGGATGGGCTTCAGTGGACACATCAGGCAGCACTCTTACCAGGCGGCCGCGCTCGATTTGCGGCATCACAAGGTAGTTAGGTAGGGGCGCAATACCCAAACCGGCAATCACCGAATGATAAGCCATATCTGTATCGTTCACGGTCAGGTGGAAACCTTTGTGGATCCCCAGGTTAGCGAAGTAATCATCTAGCTGGCGCGGCTGGTGAAATTCCATGCTGGAAATTTTAATCAGTTGATGATTCTCGAGTTCTCGCGCCGACGCTGGAATGCCGTGCTTGCTCAGGTAGTCAGGATCAGCGCAAAGAATCACGTTGTGATTGGCGATGGTTTCTGTCAACAAAGCCGGGTCCTGAAGGTCGCCAAGATGAATGCCAGCATCAAAGCCCTGTTTGACCAGTTCCAGTGAATGATCCGTTAAGAACAGCTCAGCGGTGACCTGCGGGAATTGCTCCTTAAAGCTGGCGAGAATCCGGCCGAGAATGGCGCGGCCGAAGATCGGTTCTGCTGCCACCTTCAGAGTACCGCGAGGTGCTGAGTCCATATCAGCTACCAGCGCCTCGGCTTCCTCAAGTTCTTCCAGGATGCGTTTGGCTCTTTCAAAGTACAGTTGTCCCGCCTCGGTGGGGTTTACGGTCCGGGTGGTGCGGTTCAGTAGCCGCACGCCGAGGTTATCCTCCAGTAAACCAATCTGTTTACTCACCGCTGAGGGGGTCAGATTCAAATGTTTCGCCGCACTGGTGAAATTGCGCGTTTGTACCACTTCGGCAAATACCCGGAGACGGTCGATTTTGGCCACGATGATTCCATGAAAATGGCTAATGGTGATGCTGAGAATAAAGCGAAACGAATACCGAGTCACGCCACCCTCAGTTGCGTTAGAATCGAGCTCTTTCGCAGGATTTGCGTTTATTCGTACCGTTATTGCTTGGGGGGCAGGCATGTACAAAGTTCAGGTTTTGAACAACATCTCTAATAAGGGTCTAGACCGTTTTCCGGATTCGGCCTATGACTTAACCGCGGCAGAAGACGCCGATGCAATCCTGCTGCGGAGTCATAAGATGCAGCTTGCAGAGATTGAGCAGCCTAATTTGCTGGCAATTGGTCGTGCCGGTGCGGGTGTTAATAACATCCCAGTAGAAGCCTGTACGGAGCGGGGCATAGTGGTTTTTAACACGCCGGGTGCCAATGCCAATGCGGTGAAAGAACTGGTGATGGCAGGGCTGCTGATGTCACAGCGAGGCATTATTCAGGGCATGGAATATGTGAATACCCTGGGCGATGTTAAAGACAAAGCCGAGCTTAATAAGTTGGTTGAAGCCGGCAAAAAACAGTACAAGGGTACCGAACTGAAGGGACGCACCCTGGGTGTGTTAGGGCTTGGCGCCATTGGTTCTATGGTGGCACGCATGGCCTTGCAAATGGATATGGAAGTGGTCGGTTATGATCCAGCCTTGTCAGTAGATGCCGCCTGGCGCTTGCCAAGTCAGGTCCAGAAAATGGATAGCATGCAAATGCTGTTTAGTCGGGCTGATATTGTCACCTTGCACGTGCCGGCTATTGAACCGACCATTGGTATGATCAACGCTGATGTGCTGGCGAACTTTAAACCAGGCGCCGTGCTACTGAACTTTGCCAGGGAAGAAATTGTTAACACCGGTGATGTGCTTGCCGCACTGGAGTCTGGGCACCTGGCCCAGTACATTTCTGACTTTCCGAATCCTGAGCTGTTAGGTAAGCCCGGTGTTTTGTCCACACCACACCTGGGTGCAAGTACCGCGGAAGCAGAAGAAAACTGTGCCATGATGGTCGCGGATCAGGTCATGGACTTTCTTGAAAATGGCAACATCACCAACTCCGTGAACTTCCCAACCATTAGTATGGAGCGCACTGAAGGGTATCGTATTGCCCTGGCGAATAATAACGTGCCGAGGATACTTGGTTCTGTGTTATCGATACTCGCGGATCGCAATATCAATGTCATCGACATGTTAAACAAGAGCCGTGATCAAGTGGCTTATAACATCATTGACGTGGAAGCGAAGCCCACACCTGAGTTGCTGGCAGAAATTTCCGCAATTGAAGGTGTGACTAACGTCCGCACCTTTGCTGAATCAAAAGACTAACCGGCCGCGTCGCGGGCAGCAAAGCGAACACTGCTGAGCTGCCGCATGTTTTCAGTTTGTAAGTCATTGCTGATGATACGTGCGAGGACGTCAGCGCAGTAAGGTCCTAAAGTCCCGGCATGGGAGCCAAAACCAACACTGCAGTAAAGCCCCGGCTGATAACCCATGAAGTTTTCGGCGGCGCGCTTTAAGTCTGCATGCTCGCGCAGCCATTGTTGCAGGGCTTGCCAGTCTGGTACCGGTCCCAAAATCGGCAAGCGATCCCGGCTGGCAGCGCGAATACCTACCTGGGCGACATAGTCGGTTGGGGTAGTGAAACGTTTCAAGGCATCTAACAGTTCGTCGCTGTCTGCAGCGCGAATATCAGTGCCAGAGTCGTTTCTCGAATAGGTGCCAGATAGGGTCGAACTGCCGCTCTTGCTGCCAGGGAACCAGGTTTTATCCCAGGACAACACGCATTTTGGTGACGGCTCAATGGCTTTCAGGGTTAAGCTTTGTCCGCGTAGCGGCAAGAGTCCGAGTGGTGTGAGCTGTGGCCAGTGGGCAGCCCCTGTGGCCAGCAACACTGCATCAAAAGTCTGACTGGCGGAGTTTGCTTGGACACACCAGTGATTGTTTTGCCGTATGATGCTCTCGACCCGAGTTTTTTCAATCTGGGCGTTTAAAGTTAGTTGCTGTGGTGCTAGCCAGCCCGCTTGTGGGTTGAAAAGTCCAGGTTCTGATACTTTAAAACCCAGTATTTCAGAGCATTCTTGTGGGCTTTTGAGAGAGATTACCTCACCTAACTGCGCTGCAAGTTGTGCGGCCTTTTGCTGTTTCGCATCGCTGTCTAACAATTCGAGTCTGCCGCATTGATGGAATCCAGGGTGACTGCGGTGGTGATTGATAAAGTACTGAAAGGCGCGCAAATAGAGATTGCTGTATGGCTGCGGCGTTTGTGACAGTTGCGGATAAATGGCAATTTGCTGAATGTTCTGCACGGCGCCCAGTGCCACGCCAGTTTGATCGAACACCGTCACGTTAAGCCCTGCTCGTTGCAGGGCGGCAGCGCTAAACAAGCCCGTCAGGCCAGCGCCAATAACCGCAATGGAGCGCGGCTGGCGGCGTGCGGGTTGCCAGTGGCCAGGGCTTTTTGCGATCAACATTTGCCGTTTGTTGCCGAACCCAGGTGGTCTTGTGACCTGCAAATCCTCAGCCTGCAATGCTCGTCGCAAAGCGCCCGCGACACTGTAGGTACTGAGCAGCGCACCTGGTCGCATTTGCCTGGTCAGATGGCCCAGTAGCTTGTCTGACCACAAAGCCTGATTGCGTGATGGACTAAAACCATCAAGAAACACCGCATCGAGATTAGCCTTTAATTGCGGCAATGTGTCATTGGCATCACCTACCACCAACGTTAAGTCGCAGTTGTTGCCCACATGCAGCACATGGGTACCGGGTAGCGGTAAAGGATATTGCTGACCTATTTGCGTAAACAATCCATCTAACTGAAAAGCCTGCGCCATCACGGCCATATCCGCCGGTGCCACCAGGTGCTTCTCATAGGCAACATAGTTGAGCTTTGCCCCGGCTGGTGCGTGTGTTTGCCAGGCCTTTAAGGTCAAAAGAAAGTTCAGACCAAAGCCAAAGCCCAGTTCAGCGATGGTAAACCGGTCGCCAGGATTCAGTTGTGCCCAGCGTTCTCGCAATTGGCACGCCTTGATGAAAACATGCTGTTTCTCCTCCAGGCCGCCGCTACTGCTCCAGTAAATATCATCGTATTCAGGGGCGAACGGCGTGCTGGCAGACTGCCAGGACACTTTGGCATAGGGCAGCAGATAACTGTCCATCAGTCGCCGGACTAGACGGTTGCAATCGGACGGTCAGGATCGGTGATCCATTCACTCCATGAACCTGGATACAAATAAGGCTCAGGAAAACCGGCGTGGCGTAGAGCGAGAATATTATGACAAGCAGTGACACCGGAGCCGCAATAACAAATGATTGCCTGATCAGTGCTAAAGCCTAAATCGGCAATTTGAGCTCGCAACTCATCACGTGATTTGAAGTGACCTTGTAGGGTCAAATTGTTAATGAATGGTAAACACAGTGCCCCGGGAATGTGCCCCGCAATTGGATCAATGGGTTCCTGCTCGCCGCGAAAACGTTTTTCGTCCCTGGCGTCGAGCATCGGTAGGCTGGGTTGCAGCAGTTCTTCTGCAGTGACGGTTTTACACAGCGAAGTCTGAACCGCAAACTCACTTTCAGGGAGAGCAACCTGGGTTGCTTCAGTTGCCAGACCAGCCGCTTGCCAGGCGCTAAAGCCCCCATCTAGTACC
>JBKAGC010000132.1:0-10127 GCA_046290215.1 Pseudomonadales bacterium
CCGGCAGTATCTGGGGGACCTGGTGGATAAACCCAGTCACCTGGTGCTACCGCGACTACAGAAAATTCTCCTGTCCGCGCTGGCAGACAAAAAACTTGCCTTTGAAGGCGAAACCACAGTGATGAAGTTCATCGGCGGGTAAATCGGCCCGAATCTACTACACTTTTAGACATCTAGTACTCTGCTTCATAAAGAAAGGATGTCTGCGTGAAACTGGTGAGTTACCTGTTGTTTGTGAGTATGTTGTTGGCGGGATGCAGCTATAGCGGCCCCAACGTGCGGCCCTACGTGAGTTGGACGGGCCTTGTGCCTTTGCAGAAGACCCAGCGGCACAGTCAGTGGGCGATCGATAGCAACGCCTCTGTTTACGTTGCTTCACCCATGGGCCTGGATGATGATGACTTCATCCGGGAAATGACCACGGTGTTTCAACGCTACTATCCGCGCGCCCGGCAAAGTCAATTCCGAGAATCCATAGACCAGGCTTTCGTCAGTGCGCGGTATGCCGGTATGGAGTACGTGGTGTATCCGAAAATCGTGACGCTGACTGAGCAACAGGGACTCGGCAAAGTTGTTCGGGAAGAAATTACCGTTCAAGAGTTTGAGCGGGGTGAAGCGAAATTAGAAATACTGATATTTGCTAGTCAGGGTGAACAACTGGTGGATCACTTAAAGTTGGACACTCGTGGCAGTATCTTTACCGTGGATAGTCGCAAGTTGATCTGGCCACCGCTAGAAGCCTACCTGAAATCCGTTAGCCAGTTTAGCCTTGCGCAGCGCTAGCCACTTCGGGCGTTTCTGGCGCATCAGCTTCCGGCAAGAATAAACAGAATCTAGTGCCATCGCCGGGCTGACTGTCAATCTCAATGTGGCCACCAAATTCATGTACGATGCCATGCACCACCGATAAGCCCATACCGGTGCCTTCCCCGAAGGGTTTGGTGGTAAAGAAAGGCTCAAACAAGTGCGCGCGCATTTCTGAATCGAAGCCATGACCTGTATCGCTAACTGTGAGCGCTTGATACCTGCCAGAAAAATCTTTGCTACAAGAAGCGCAATGACCTCGTTTAGCCACAGTTTCTAACGAAATTGTCAGGGTGCCGCGGTTTGCCATGGCGTCCCGGGCATTGATGCACAGATTTAATAACACTCGCTGCAATTGGGTAGAATCAAGATGTACATAGCAGGGCTGATCTGTGAGTTGCTCCTTTATCTCGATGGCAGACGGCAGGGTCGAGCGAATGATGACCATAGAAGTTTGCAGTTCTTCAATCAGATCTACGGTACTCTCATCGCCCTGTGAGCGGCGGCTGAAATCGAGAAGCTGGCGCACCACGTCACGGGCCCGGCTCCCTGCTGTATGAATGTGCTGGGCGTATTCTTTTAGTTTGCTTGGCGATTGGGTTTCAAGGGACAGCTCAGCGAAGCCCAGAACCGTGCCGAGAATATTGTTAAAGTCGTGGGCAATACCGCCGGTGAGTTGACCTAACGCTTCCATCTTGTGTGATTGGATGAGCGTTTGTTCCATGTCCTTGCGCGGTTGGATGTGTTCAATACTCCCTACCATTAAAATTGGCTGCTGGTCTTTGTCTCGACGCACGACCTTACCGCGCCCGGCAAACCACTGGTATTGCTGATTACAATCAAGGAATCGATATTCACAGTAGTAGGGGACGGTTTCATCTGCCAGATGACGCAACAACTGATACTTCTGCAAAGGTCGGTCAACTGGGTGGATGATTTCTTTCCAGAATCCATCGGTGGGTTTGCGGTCGTCATAACCAAGCAGTTCTGCCATCTTGCCACTGTATTCAAATGACCCGGTCTTCAGGTCCCACTGCCAATAGATATCAGTGATCGCCTCGATGGTGTCTTCAAACTGTAGGACCTGTTGGCTCTTTCGGTACATCAGGTAGGTATAGCGCAGCAGCACACCAAGGCTGATGCAGAGCAGGCCATACGCAAGCCAGCCGCCGCTACTGTGTTCGTCCGCAAACAGCAACACGGTTGCACTGATCGCGGTAGCCACAAGACAAAACAGCATGACCAGGCTTTGCGTGATCGCGGGGGCCGCTCCTGGCACCCTAATTTGTGATTTCCCATCTTCCATGAAGTTTTTCCTGATCTCCTCCCTGAGAAAATCGCATAGCAGGTGAGCGAGAGTGCTTTCGTTTTCCCGCTTCCATTGGCATGCTATTCCCCTCATATTAAATATAGACGCTTATGGAAACTGCACCATATTCCCTGATGGCGGAATTAGACAAAGCCGGGGTGGCTGAGGGGCAATTACCGCCCATTCACCTCTGGAATCCTGACAATGTTAAAGATATTGACATGCGAATTGCCGCGGATGGCACCTGGTATTATCTGGGTACACCCATCAAACGGCCGCGCCTGGTGAAGCTGTTTGCCTCGGTCATGCGCAAAGAAGGTTCCGACTATTATCTGGTGACGCCCGTGGAGAAGTGTCGGGTCACCGTAGAAGACGCGCCGTTTCTGATTGTGTTGCTGGAGTCAAAATCAGCGGAGCAGGGCGAGTGTCTAGAGCTTGTGTCGAACATGGGCGATCGCGTGACATTAAGTAACGATTGTCCCTTGCGAGTAGTCATTGATGACGAAACTGAGGAGCCAGGGCTTTATGTGACTATTCGCGCAGATTTAGAGGCGAAGCTAAACCGAAATGTGTATTACCAATTGACTGAATTGCTTGAGACACATGAGGTGGGAGGTGAATCCTGGCATGGCGTGGTTAGCAGTGGAGATTTTTTGCCAATTATTCGCTCTAGCGAGCTGAACTAACGGTACAGCGAAGGGGAAGCGCTCTGTGCCTGGTAAATATGGCTAAAATATTGGCCAATGCGCGGAGCTTGCCGCGCATTGGCCAGTAAGACACCAGAATTGATGCTTACATATTGCCGTAGTTAGGACCACCAGTGCCTTCTGGCACTACCCAATTGATGTTCTGGGCCGGGTCCTTGATGTCACAGGTTTTGCAGTGAATGCAGTTCTGCGCATTGATCTGGAATCGCTTCTGGCCTTCTTCCTCGATCACCTCGTATACGCCAGCTGGACAATAGCGCTGTGCTGGTTCGTCGTACAGGGGCAGATTGGAGTGAATCGGAATATTCGGGTCCTTAAGGGTCAAGTGACAAGGCTGGTCTTCTTCATGATACGTATTGGTGATAAACACTGAAGATAGCTTGTCGAAGGTCAAGACACCGTCGGGTTTTGGATAGTCAATCTTCTTGCTCTTATCAGCAGGTTTAAGAGCCGCATGATCTGGTTTTGAATCTTTAAGGGTGAAGGGCAGTTTGCCCTGGAAAATATATTGATCTACCCAGGTAGCAGCTGAACCCATAAACAGGCCAAGTTTGTGTAACCAACCCGTGGTGTTGCGGGCTCGATATAGCTCAGTGTAGAGCCAGGACTTCTCAAACGCTTCCTGGAACCCTGGAAGCTCGTCGCCGCCTGTGGCGCCGCCTTTTAGGGCATCAAACACAACTTCTGCTGCGATCATGCCGGACTTCATGGCCGTATGAGTGCCTTTTTGTTTCAGGTTGTTGAGAAAGCCGGCGTCGTCACCAATCAGCATGCCACCGGGCATAGTGAGTTTGGGCAGGGCGGCTAAACCGCCTTTGACCACGGCACGGGCTCCGTAAGAAACTCGCTTGCCACCTTCTAGGAACTGGCGAATAAACTTGTGCTGCTTGAAGCGTTGAAATTCATCAAATGGGCTCAAGTGTGGGTTTGAGTAGCCAAGATCCACAATCAGGCCCACAGCCACCTGGTTGTTTTCCAGATGGTAAAGATAAGAACCGCCCAGGGTTTCACCGGGGAAATGGCCCAGTGGCCAACCTACTGTATGCATGACCTTACCGGGAACATGTTTATCAGGGTCGATATCCCATACTTCTTTAAAGCCAATACCGTAATGCTGGGTATCAGCCTCGGCACGGAGGTTAAATTTCTCCATGAGTTGCTTGCCCAGGTGACCACGACAGCCCTCAGCAAACATGGTGTATTTAGCGTGTAACTCGTAGCCAGGTGTGTAGGTGGACTTCTGCTCACCGTCAGCGCCGACGCCCATATCACCTGTGGCGATACCTTTGATCGAGCCATCTTCGTTGTAGAGCACTTCACTGGCTGCAAAACCTGGGAAGACATTGACGCCAAGTGCTTCTGCTTGCTCGCCAAGCCAGCGGCACAGATTGGCAAGACTGGTGGCGTGGTTGCTAGACGGGTTATGAAGTTCCGTGGGTACCAAAAGGCCCGGTAAACGTAGACCCTGCTTTTCGTCTACCAGGTAGTAAACATCATCTTCACCCACGGGGTTATTTAGGGGGGCACCCATTTCTTGCCAGTCAGGGAATAGTTCGTCTAACGCGCGCGGCTCAACGACCGCACCAGATAGAATGTGCGCTCCGATTTCAGAACCTTTTTCAACGAGACAAACTGTATACTCTTCACCAGCATCAGCCGCCATCTGGGCGAACTTGATTGCTGCAGATAATCCAGCTGGGCCACCTCCGACGATGACCAGATCAAACTCCATGGATTCTCTTTCCACTTGCTAACTCCTGCGTGGCCGGAACGTTTTGATGCCCGACTAGATTTATGACAGGGCGCTATTGTAGTGAAAGTCGCTGCTTAAAGGAAATCCTAGATATGACTCCATTTATCCTCGTGATAACTAAAAGTACTTGTTAATTATGGACTTAGCGAGCTGTCGCAGCGCACAATAGTGGTTGACCGGAATGCCAAGAACCGGCAGAATGTCGGCCTTTCGCTGGCTGGGGGTCTTTGCCAGCTATTCCAGATTTTTAACCACACGAGCAGAGGATTCCATGAAGGTTCTTGTAACTGCCAAGCGTGTTGTGGACTACAACGTGAATGTTCGCGTTTTAGCCGATAACAGCGGCGTTGATCTAAACAACGTGAAAATGTCCGTCAATCCATTCGATGAGATCGCTATTGAAGAAGCGGTACGACTCAAGGAAGCGGGTAAAGTAGAAGAAGTCGTCGTTGTGTCTGTAGGCACGAGCGCATGTCAGGAGCAGATTCGTACAGCGCTGGCGCTGGGTGCAGATCGTGGCATTCTGGTGGAAACCGACGAGGAACTGCAGCCTCTTGGCATTGCCAAGGCATTAAAAGCAGTTGTGGAGAAAGAATCCCCGCAGCTGATTATTACCGGTAAGCAGGCGATTGACGGTGATAACAGTCAAACAGGCCAAATGCTTGCAGCATTAACTGGCTACCCTCAGGCAACGTTTGCCTCTGAAGTGGATCTGGGTGATGACACAGCTACTGTGACTCGCGAAGTAGACGGTGGTCTGGAAACGATCACTGTGAAGCTGCCAGCAGTCATCACCACTGACTTGCGTTTGAACGAGCCTCGCTATGCTTCCTTGCCAAACATTATGAAGGCCAAGAAGAAGCCAATCGACACCATGACCCCAGCAGATCTCGGCGTTGATGTGGCGCCTCGCGTGAAGACCTTAAAGGTCACTCCGCCGGCCGAGCGTCAAGCAGGTATCGTTGTAGAAACAGTTGAAGAACTGTTCAATAAACTCAAGAACGAAGCGAAGGTGATCTAATGACGATTTTAGTAATTGCAGACCACGATAATAACGAAGTAGCACCAGCTACACTGGTCACTGTCGCTGCAGCCAAAGCGATCGGTGGTGATATTGAAGTATTAGTAGCCGGAGCCGGTTGTGCTGCTGCTGGTGAAGCCGCGGCGAAGATTGAAGGCGTGAGCAAAGTGCTCGTTGCTGACAATGATGCTTATGGTCATCAACTTGCCGAGAATGTTGGCGATCTGATCGCTGAGATTGGCAAAGATTACAGCCACATCATGACGTCTACTTCCACTTCTGGTAAGAACTTCATGCCACGAGTTGCCGCACTGCTAGATGTGGCGCAGATTTCTGACATTAGCGGTGTTGTTAGCGAAGACACCTTTGAGCGTCCAATCTATGCCGGTAACGCCATCGCCACTGTACAAGCTTCTGATGCGATCAAAGTGATTACTGTTCGTGGTACCGCATTCGATGCCGTACCAGCCGAAGGCGGTAGTGCTGCAGTAGAAGCGGTAGACGTCGTTAAAGACTCTGGCCTTTCTACCTGGGTGAAAGAAGACATCGTTGAGTTGGATCGCCCTGAACTGACTGCAGCCTCTATCATCATTTCTGGTGGTCGTGGCATGCAGAACGGTGAGAACTTTAAGATTCTCGAATCAGTGGCTGACAAGCTGGGTGCTGCTATTGGCGCATCTCGTGCAGCGGTTGACGCAGGTTTTGTGCCTAACGACATGCAGGTTGGTCAAACCGGTAAGATCGTTGCACCAGACTTGTATATTGCGGTTGGTATTAGCGGTGCAATCCAGCACCTTGCTGGTATGAAAGACAGCAAGATCATTGTTGCCATCAACAAGGATGAAGACGCACCTATCTTCCAGGTAGCTGACTATGGACTGGTAGCAGACCTGTTCAAAGCTGTACCTGAGTTGGATGCGATGCTTGGCTAATGATTGCTGGCGTGGGCAACGCCAGTGAATCGCCACATAAAAACGCCGCTATTCGAATGGATAGCGGCGTTTTTTTATGCTTGTAAATTCTTTATTTCTGGTTTGCACTTAAAGTAACGTCGAAACGTCTACTTCATTGCGCATTGCCTCGCCATTTACCAGGGCTTGTAAATTATGAACGAACAACGCATCGCCCCGTGCATTGGTTCCGGTACCGCGATTTGAGGAATGGGGAGTAACCAGTACCTTCGGGTGATGCCAAAAAGGGCTATCTTCTGGCAGAGGTTCGGTGCGGAATACATCGAGGATCGCGTAATCAAGCTGATCACCATCCAATGCCTGGAGGAGTGCTTCTTCGATTACCAGATCGCCGCGTCCAATATTGACCAGCACGGCACCCGGTTTCATGCGGCTAAGGAAATTTTCATCTACCATGTCCCTTGTGTCATCGGTAAGGGCGCATGCCAACACCACTACATCTTGCTCAGGCAGGATCTCGGCAATATCGGCGTAGGTCACAATCTTGTCTGCACCGGCTGCGGTGGTCACCGAGCGTTTCACACCGGTAATGTTCGCCTCAAACGCTTTGGCGCGTTCGCCGACGCGGCGACCGATATTGCCGTAACCGATAACTAACCAGTTCGAATCATACAACTCGCGAAAGTCATTATCCTGCCAGGCCTTGTTGTGCTGATGTTCGCGGCGAATTACGAAATCCTGATAACGTTCAAGCACGCTAGCGACTACATACTCAGCGATGGCTGGCGCCTGAGCATCGCTGTTAGAAAGGCGAATTTGTTTCTCTGCGAGGCTTTTGAAGAAGGGATCATCTAGCCCGGCTGAGAGCGATTGAACCCATTCCAGATTGGCTGCTTTTAAGAGTTGTACCGCGTACTCCCGGGTATAACCGCCAGCAATAACATCACGACTAAACCAACCCAGATGGATGTCCGCTTCTGCCGGGTTAATTTCTTTACCCTCATGTGTGATGCGGCCACCTTCATGCATGATATAGAGCTGGATATGGTCCTTCAGCTGACTGAGCTCTTGCTCCAATCGCGCAGCACCACTGTCTGCAATTAACAAATTACGCATGTTCTAAAGAGTCTCCAGCCACTCATCATCTGAGGCTTCAGAGATGTTCTCGAACAATGGTGTACTTAGATAACGCTCTCCGGTATCGGCGATCACCGCCAGGATCGTGCTGCCGGCAGGCGCTGTTTTGGCCAGTTCAAGAGCTGCATACATGGAACCACCGCCGGAGATACCACAGAATATCCCTTCTTGAGTCGCCAGCGCCTGGGCGGTGGCAATGGCGCCGTCATCCGGGATCTCGACGATCTGGTCAATGGTATCTTTGTTTAGAACACCGGGAATAAAGTCTGGTGTCCAGCCCTGAATCTTATGGGGCGACCACTCTTTACCGCTAAGTAGAGGGGCATTGGCAGGCTCGGCGGCAACAATTTTTGTGTTTGGACGGGCGAGTTTGAGCATCTCACCAACTCCTGTGATGGTGCCGCCAGTGCCCCAACCGCCAACAAAATAATCGAGGTCCTTACCGGCAAAGTCGCGCAGAATTTCCGGGCCTGTGGTATTGCGGTGATATTCTGGGTTAGCAGGATTTTGAAATTGGTCAGCCTTAAACCAACCGTGCTGCTCTGCCAGTTCCTGCGCTTTGCGAACCATGCCAGAGCCACGCTCTGCGGCAGGGGTTAAAATCACTTTAGCGCCCATGGCTTTCATGATCTTACGGCGTTCAATCGAAAACGATTCAGCCATGGTGGCAACAAAAGGATAGCCTTTGGCGGCGCAAACCATCGCGAGGGCAATGCCGGTGTTGCCGGATGTGGCTTCCACCACCGTTTGCCCTGGCTTTAACTTGCCACTACGCTCCGCGTCTTCAATGATGGCAATGGCCAGACGATCCTTCACAGAACTGAGAGGATTGAATGCCTCTAGCTTGGCATAGATGGTTTGATTGTCCGGACCGAGTCGATTAATTCTCACCACGGGTGTATTACCAATGGTTTCTAAAATATTGTTGTAAATCACAATAGGCTCCTTAGAAGCGTTTCGCCGTATACCAATTTACAGCGCGGGAGTGGTTGTCTACCTGATTGGCGACATTGAGAATGAGGGCAAAGAGCGCCATGCGAATCAGCACGCCATTGTCAGTTTGCCGGAAGATGGCCAGATTAGGATTGTCGTTTAGGTCGATATCCAGTTCGCTCGCATTGGCCCGGGAATCTCGTGGTAGGGGATGCATAATGACAGTGTTGGGTTCGCAGTACTCGGTGTAAATGGTCTGATTAAGACGAAATAACCCCTTATACTTTTCAGCTTCCTCAGGATCAGGAAAGCGCTCTTCCTGGGTGCGGGTTACATACAATATGTCGGCACCGCCGATACCCGACATGTCGCTAGACAGCGTCACGGTATGGCCTTTGGATCGCATATCCTCCACATAGTCTGCAGGTAATGTGAGTTCTGGGGGCGACACCAGGGTGAAGCTAACGTTGTTATAGAGACTCAGCAGTTTGCACAAGCTGTGTACCGCGCGACCATAACGAAGATCGCCGATAAGAGCGATGGTCAGGTTATCAATGGTTTTGTTTTTTGACAGTAATTCTTTGCGAATGGTATAGAGGTCAAGCAACGCCTGGCTGGGATGCTCATTAGAGCCATCACCGCCGTTTAACACGGGCACCCTGGACGCATCGGCAAATTCTGCCACAGAGCCTTCTTGTTGGTGGCGCATGACAATGACATCACTGTAACCCGACAAAACCCGCGCGGTATCGTAAAAACTTTCACCCTTGGCGAGAGAGGACGCTTTGACTTCTGTGGTTTCCCGGACTTCACCACCCAGGAGATTAAATGCTGAACCAAAGCTTACCCGGGTTCGAGTACTTGGCTCAAAGAACATGCTGCCGAGGATTGCACCTTCCAATACCCGGGTGACGCGCTGACGCCTTGCGTAAGGCTCCATTTGGTCAGCAACAGCAAAAACTTCCTCAATGGCCCGTCGGTCAAACTGCGAGACTGACAATATGTGGCTGCCGACAAAATCCATGAATTTCCTTAGTCTATGTGTTGTACAGCTCCCCAGGTCACCTTGGATGGCATATCCAGCAATAGTTCGCGCATCCACTTGTTTGCCTGGTCGCGGTCCGTGCTCTCGTGCCAATAAAGATGAGTTTCTAGTGGCGGAACTTCGAAAGGCAGATTGTAATGCCTTACCGGCAATCTTGCTTCCAAAAAGTCGGCGAAAACTCTTGGCACCGTCAGACTCAAGTCTGTGCGCGCCACCAGTTCGGGCACCGGTAAGTAATGCTGGGTTCGCAGTGCAATATGACGGCGCTTACCCATTTTACCAAGGGCGAGATCCGTATGGCCGAGACCACCGCGGCGGCTAGAAATATGAATATGCTGTAGTTCCAAATAGGTGGCCATATCCAGTGTGTCGCTATCCTGAACGATGGAGTGATTCTTCCGGACTACACAAACCTGTGGGTGACTAAATAGGGGGGCATGTTTAATCTGGGTGTCAGGTGTCAGAGGAATGTCGATGGCGAGATCCAGGTTGCCTGAAGCCAGCTCA
>JBKAGC010000133.1:0-10055 GCA_046290215.1 Pseudomonadales bacterium
GGGTTACAAGCGCCGAATCTGATGTGATGATCGTCGTGACATCGACTAAAGAGCAGGCGGCTGTGGTATCAACCCCAACGGCAACACCGAGGCGACATATTTTCTCAGCCGCGGTAAAACTTTTTGCCAGAACTACCCGATCTTTCGTTGCTTTACGGTCAAGCTGATTCAGCACGGTGTTTGCAGCATTTGCTACGAGCCAGCCATCTAAAAATGCTGGATTTGCTTCTTTCTGGTTTGCCAGAAATGCCTCCAGGCTTACAGTGGATGACTTTAGCTGCGTAACTAGATCAGAAACACTACTGGTATTACGGGTCTGATCTACCAACAACGGTGCGTCACAGTAGGTAAAGTAAACTACTCGCATGAGCTCAATTTCCGCAGCATCTTCTGACACAGCAGCCTCAAGCTGCCCCAACCACGAACTCCAGTCTTTCTGACACTGCGCAAATTGCGGATACTTTTTTAAGAACGATTTCTTGTTGTAGAGCGTCAGTGAGGCCTTGCGAAAGTCCTCTCCTTGCCCCTCTTGTTGGTAAGCGACTTTAAGATCCTGCATATAGTTCGCCATATACGCTTGCACGAACGCATCTTCGTCACCCGTCGCCTTGGCTAACTCTGTAACACTAAACACATCATTGACGAGTAAGTACTTGTAGACAGAATTCGCCTTGAAGTATCCCGTGTCGAGAATCATCTGATAAAACCCTTGCTTGAAGGTGGAATCTGCTTGCAGGTCACTTGCCAGAGTCTGGCCCAGGGTAAGGACACCATAATCACCATTGCGATATAACCGACTAAACACTGAACGGCGAACCTCCGGCGTTAAAGCGTCGAGTTTCGTCGCGGCGGCGGTGCGATCTCCACGAGCAACGAGGTCTTTAACTCCCGCAATGATAAAACTACTTCTTGCACTGGCGCCGTTTGAGAACGCCTGCTCATATTCGCTGCGTCTGGCAGACGCCGCCACCAGCTTCGGCAAAAACTCATGGTCCTGTGCAGCCGCATAGTCCACTGCTGAAACGTCCTTAACGGGGAAATCCACATCGGCACCAATCTTGATCAAGCGATCCATGACACGCTCACTGTTATCGGCAACCGCTTTCATTAGCAGCCTAGTCGTGACGGGCTTGATACTTTCCGGTGTAGCTTCACCACTGGCAATAAGGTAATTAATGATAATTTGGACGCTGTCCGGTTGATCAATCTGCACGGCATAACCCAGCGCAGACTGACCACTCAGGGTAATGTACTGATCCGCCTGCTCATTGTAGAAGCGATCTATGGTCTCTTTGTCACCAGTTTCTATGGCTTTCCGTAAGGTGACCTCGAGTTCCTCAGTGGCCTCGTTGAGTAATCTGGCATCGATGCGACCAGGACCAGCACTTTCTACATAGCGATAGGCTACATAACGCGTCAGCGGGTCTCGCCTCCCGGCGTAGTCGCCGAGGGTTTGGTAGTAGCTCAAATTGTCGGGGGCCGATTCGACGGCGGCCGCGGCAAAACGAATAGCAGCATCTAAAAACACCAGTTCTTTACTGTCTTTATAGTGTTTGTACTTGCGCTGGGCCGTCGCCATGGTTTTATCGCTTTCGCTTTGGAGTAGGTTATCCAGAGTTGCGCTCTCACTGGGAACGCGACAAGGATTCTTCGCCCAGTTGCTATGGCCGGCGCTGTAAGTGTTGTTGATGTGGGTATTGTGACAGTTGTAGTAGTTACCCAGGCGAATGTAATAACTCTCTAGATCCCGGTCTTTTTCGTAAGCCGCTCGTCCGTACCAGTAAAGCCTCTGGTCATTGTTGGCAGAAATAATCTGATTCGCGAGTTGCGCCATCTTGCTGTTACGTTGCTGCTGCAATCGCTGTTTTTGTTGCTCAAACTCTTTTTGCGCCTCGCTATTCTCAAACGCCTGGCCAAGGGCGGAAAGGCCTCCATAAACCACACCAGCGTGATTGTTAGTTTGCAGATCTCTGGCGAGGTTGGCACCCATTTGCGCCATCTCCTGGTTCATCTGATTCGTAAATCCAGACTCCATACGTTCGATCTGTGCAAGTCGCTGGTTGAATTCATTGATCAACTCCGTCGGATCGCGAGAGTCCGACAAGGTAGCCAATCGCTCTAATGAATTCGCAATATTCTCGGCCCGCTGTTCAGCACGTCGCTTAAGCCCCACCGCATGCGTGCCTTGACGGTATACCGACGGATCAGTGCCCATCATCAAAATTTCGTTCTCGACTTGGTTATAACCGGTCTGCAAACCGAGTTGGCGCTGCCGGTTGTTGATGCGGTAGTTGTCAGCCACCGACCCATTAGACTCTCGAAATCTAGCCCTGGCTTGTCGGTAATCGGGATTATAGGTTGCGCAGTAGCGACGATTAATTTGCCGATCAGCAATCTCAACCCGGGTGGGCGTGGAAAGCGATGGGTTGTTTGGGTTCTTCAACACATTGATCGCCGCAGGATTATTACAGTGCTTTTTACTGGGGATAAACACACCATCACAGAAGTAACCATCCACATTGCCTTTGGCAGGGCCGCGCAAGTTCAGCACTGCCTCCACGGATTGGCGTTTGCCTTTGCACTGCCCGTACTCTGGCCAGTCATTCATGTCGAATTTCTGACCCTGATCATCGGTGAAAACATTGTTGAGAATTTTGCTGCCCGGAAATGGCTCAAAGGTAAACACGCCTGTCTCAGCATCTACTGATTTCGGTTCAACAGCCGAAGATGACTGGAGCGCAGGTGTTGTTATCGATTCATTCGCGGTGGCACCGGGTTCAATGCAACTCTCTATGGTTGCAGGCAAAGATTCGAATCCGGGACAGACATTACCGAACTCATTGTAGGATTCTGCAATGAGATTCAACTTCTGAACAACACCAACCTTAGTCTCGCCATCTTCATAAGCGCCGTTCTCACACAAGCAACGCTTAAATTGATACTGGGCGACGATGCCACACGACAAGCCCCCTCCTGTTGCAGACATTTGAGACTTTGCTTGCAAGTAAGATGCGTCTTGTTCGCAAGACCCGGTATTAGCAGAGACAAAAGCAGATGCGAGTAAAAGAAAACCGGAGACCAAGAACACCACCTGGTTCATAGAGCAAATCACCACTGAAGTACAAAGCAGCCGGTATTAAAACAAACTCAATGTTCAAATCAAGGATCAGCCCGCGGCTCAACGCAGACAATTCATGACACTGCGCTGCCATCAAAAGGCTTAGCTGGGCAACGATCGCTTACGGGGGTGGGAACATTCGTTGGTAAACGCCGGTCTGACACCTTGTCTTAATCAACCCTTAAGAACTACATGCTGCTAAGATTTATTCAGATAGTTTCGCTTCTTTATCTCTCTACAGTTTCAGCACAGGCTGAGGTACTACTGCTGACCGCGAAAGATGGCTTTCAACTAAACGCCCAATACCATAGTCCAGGCGCGGGTAAAAACAGAGGCGTATTACTGCTGCACCAGTGCAACTCTGATCAAAGCATGTATCAAGACATCGGTCCGCAGCTTGCCATGAATGGAGTGCATGCGATCAGTTTGGATTTTCGCGGCTTTGGCAAAAGTGTCAATGAACAGTTTAATTTCGCCAGAATAGCTGCACTCGATGAAAACGAACAGCAGCAAGCACTTGGTGAGTTGTATCAGCACTGGCCAGCCGATGTATTGTCAGTGCTCGAGCATTTACAAGAACGGGTAGGCGAAAACGGAGCGATTGGCGTCGTTGGCGCTAGTTGCGGTGGCTCGCTTGCCGTAAGACTCTCAGATACGGTTAACTTTTCAGCGGTCGTTTTATTTTCCTCCGCGCAAGGAGAGAAAAACATCACTCGCTACGAAACCAATCTGCGGGATGTACCAACCTACCTGATTGCTGCAGAGGGTGATAATGCGGCTCATCAAAGTGCAGCGCAAATCTTCGCCCTGGCCGACAACACGGCATCAAAAAGTGTGACCTATAAAGGTGCAAAACATGGGCGCCCTTTGTTTAAGCAGGACAACGGATTACAGCAAGCCCTGATCGAGTGGCTCGTCCAGCATTTATAACTCGCCTGAGTTATTCGTCAACAGGTTCACTCGGGGAAATTGCATCAGGGTAAACGGTGACAACTCTGTGCCAGATGCTAGGCTTTATCATTAGGCACCCGAAACTCCTTCAAACCAGGTGGCCATGTAGGTAGGCAAGCCTGCTTCTGCAGCACATGGTCTACTTTAATAAGACCTGATTTGATGCGTTAATAGCAAAATGACTCTATTGTGAACAACCCTGTGGCCCTGCCTAAGTTTGTTAATCTACCAGGCGGAAAATTATCCCGGCGCTTGCTGCTGATGATTTTGGCTTGCAGCACGCTATTTACCCTGGCGGCCACTACCCTGCAACTCTATCTAGAATATCGCGACGACTTAACCCGGGTTAACGAAAATGTTGAGTTCATAGGAGCAAGCTATGTGCCTGCGCTGGCGCGAAGCCTTTACGAACTCAACGACAAACAACTCAGCTTGCAGTTGAATGGTGCCCTACAACTCAATGATGTGGTTTATTTAAAGGTCGTTGAGCGTTTTGGCGGCGAAACACGATTCAGGGAAGTTGGCTCAACCGACTATCTTGACATGACTTATGATGAATTCGACCTTGTTGTCGAACTCAACGATACACCATTCAAAGTAGGCAGCCTGGTGGTCGGTTCAACCACCGACAACATAATGCAACAAGTACTATCAAAGGCCACACAGATACTTACCATCAACGCCATGAAGACTTTCGTCGTCGCGCTTATTATCCTGGCAATTATCCAATGGACGGTGACGCGACACATTGTTGCTATGGCCAGTTGGGCAAATCAATTCTCTTTAGATCACGTCGAAGACAAACCCTTTAAGCTAGATCGTCTCCCGGATCAAAACGATGAGCTCTCTCAGGTGGCCGACGCAGTGAACAAGATGCAGCGACGTATTGCCACTGACCTAACAGCTCGAGAAGCCTTAGAAACTGAAACCCGTCAACTCGCTCAAGACTTACATCATGCTGAAAAGCTCCAGGCCATAGGCGAACTCGCTGGCGGGATGGCTCATGACTTTAATAATCAACTTCACATCATACTCGCCAACACTGAGTTGATGCGCGAAAAACACGCGCATAGCCCTGATGTCATTGCCTATACCGACAACATTATTCGCTCCTGTTTGACGTCGTCAGAATTAATCGAAAGCTTAATGACCTTCTCCCGTAAACCGGACAACCAGATCACGGAAGTCCACATGAACAAAGTAATCGAAGAAATCAGCGCCATCTTACGGCTTGGCGCCAGCAAAACTATCCGTATTGAAGTTAACACTACTGCCAGCAAAGACCTGGTCAATGGCGATGAATCACTGATCCAAAATGCCTTTCTCAATATGGGGTTGAATGCCCGGGATGCCATGCCAAAGGGCGGTACATTATCGCTGCTAACAGAAAACATCTGGCTCAAAAAGGGTCAGTTCGCCATGGGTCCTGCAGAGGCGGGTACGTTCATTAAAACCAGCATGATAGATACCGGTGAAGGCATAGAGGAAGATAACCTAAAGCGCATTTTTGAGCCGTTTTTTACCACCAAAGCCATTGGTAAAGGCACCGGTATGGGTCTCGCTGCTGTTTACGGTACTGTGCGCGCTCATAACGCCATCATTGAGGTGAAGAGCACACCCGGGGTGGCAACTCGATTTGACCTCTACTTCCCTTTGGCTAATTCAGGTGCCGTATGATTAGACAGTTAACCTGTTGCGCTCTGTTTATATTCGCTACTCAAGTGAGTGCCAAAGACACAGTAACGGTGGGTGTTCCTCACTTTCCGCCTTACGCCCAGGTCATCGACGGCCAGTGCAAAGGGGTCTATTGTCAGATCATTGAGGCGCTGTTGCAGAATCAGTTAGCGCTAGAAGTCGTTCCCATCAATCATCCCTGGCTGAGGATACAAAGGGAAGTTGAGCTCGGTGAGATAGACATCATGTTTGCGATTCCCACCGCTGCACGGCTTAAATATAGTATCGCCACAGAGCAACCCGTTTTCTCTGCCGCGATGAAGGTATTCACCTACAAAGGCCATGAACAACTTGATGTCATCCGCGCCATTCGAACCGTGGACGATATCAAGGCAGCGGGTTTTCGCTCTATCACCAATTCCGGTAACGCGTGGCATCAGCACTTCGTGGAAGACCAAGGGGTGACAACGGTGCATGCAATTAGCGAGGAGCATATTCTGCGGATGTTAGCTGCCCAGCGTGGCGATATCGTGGTGGACGTGGCTGAATCCATTCGATACGTCACGAAGAATTTACAACTTGAAGACGAAATTGTCGAAACAGACGTGGTGATGGATGTGGCAGAAATCCATCTCATGGTGAGCCGCCAATCGCCGCTGGCAAAACGCCTCACAGAGTTAAACAGGGCGATTGAGGCTTACCATTCACGGTAAGCCAAGGTAAAGATTGGTGCGTTTTACCTATTTTTTTGGTTTGCGTTTTTTCGCGGCCTTTCCTGTGGTTGCTGAACGCTTCTTCGCCTCGCCTTTCGCTCCCCCCGCGGACTTACTATTGTTCGCCGCACGACTAGGTCGCTTGCGAGGCTTACGCTGCTCCTGTGAGTCCGCCCTGCCTCTTTGCCTTGGTTTTTTCACCGGCGGCGCTTTTTGGGCTGGCGGCGCTTTTTTGGCTGGCGGCGCCAGGTCACCAGCATCATGAGTAATGTTGAGCTGGCGCTGACAAACCCAGACTTTCTTTAAAGCTCTAAACACATCCCTTGGCATACCTTCTGGCAAGTCAACAGTGCTGTGGGTGGAGTAAATATCAATGTGGCCAATGTGATCAGCATCGAGCCCGGCTTCATTGGCAATCGCGCCGACAATATTACCGGGGGCAACGCCGTGATCATGTCCCACTTCGATGCGGTAGCGCTCTAATCCTTCTGGTGGTTTTGCTTGCGCCTTACTTTCACGCTTAGCGCCACGGGTTTTCTTATCCCTTTGATCCTCTCTAGTTCTATCTTTACGGCCACGCTTACCCTGTGACTCCTCAAGATTCGCAGGCCTAACGTTTTTGCTTTGAGCCTCATCAAGGAGCAAGCCTTTTTCCCCGACCATCAATTTGGCTAGCGCCGCAGCAATTTCCAATGGCGCCACATCATGTTCTTGTTGGTAAGATTCAAACATCTGCTGATAGAACGCTAATTCACCAGCAGCAATGGTATCGGTAATACTTTGCGTGAAATCAGCAATACGTTTGTTGTTCACCATTTCCGTGGTGGGCAACTCAAGCAGATCGATCTTTTGCCGGGTAGCTTTCTCGATCGCGTCCAGCATCCGTTTTTCTCTGGGTGCCACGAACAGGATCGCGTCTCCGGTTCTACCGGCCCGACCGGTTCGGCCTATGCGATGGATGTAGGCTTCCGTGTCATAAGGAATATCGTAGTTAACAACATGGCTAATTCGCTCAACATCGAGACCGCGCGCCGCCACATCGGTGGCAACAAGTATATCGAGGGCGCCTTTTTTCAAACGCGCAATCGTTTGTTCTCGCTGCTTTTGCGGCATATCACCATTGATCGCCGCAGCAGCGTGACCCCGCGCCTCTAACTTCTCTGCCAATTCAACAGTGGCGATTTTCGTGCGAACAAAAATAATCAGAGCTTCAAAATGCTCGACTTCAAGGATTCGGGTCAACGCATCAAGTTTATGGGTATGACTAACAGGCCAGTATCGCTGCCTAATGGTGGCTGCCGTGGCGGCTTTCGCTTTAATTGAGATTTCAACCGGCTCATTTAAGTGTTTGCGTGCAATACGCTCGACTTCTTTCGGCATCGTGGCAGAGAACAAGGCAATCTGCCTTTGCTCAGGGGTTTGCTCGAGTATCCATTCCACGTCATCGATAAAACCCATGCGTAGCATTTCATCGGCTTCGTCTAACACCAGGACCTGAAGACCATCAAGGTTTAAGGTGCCCTTACGCATATGATCCATCACCCGTCCAGGTGTACCCACAACAGTTTGTACACCTCGACGAAGCTGGCTAATTTGTCCGGCATAAGCTTGTCCACCGTAGATTGGTAAGACGTGGAAGCCTTTTATGTGGGCAGCGTATTTTTGGAACGCTTCCGCCACCTGAATGGTCAATTCACGGGTGGGTGTTAACACCATGATCTGAACTGCTTTGTTTTTAACATCAATATTGGCCAATAGCGGCAATGCAAAGGCGCCGGTTTTTCCGGTGCCAGTGGGCGCATGACCAAGCACATCAAGGCCTTCCATCAGTGGTGGAATCGTCTGGCTCTGGATAGGTGAAGGCGTTTCATAGCCGACGTCGCGAACGGCTTTTAACAGGGAATTAGGCAACCCCAGTTGTTCAAACTGGTTAGGGGAGATGTCTTTAGACATATAGGGCTCGGGGATGGTGGGGGCGCGAGTATAGAGGTTATGCAGCAAAACTCAAAATAACCACGATAAATAGGCCCAAAGAGCTCGTCAGTGGCCGCTATACTTTAAACTCTGACCCGCACTCAATCAGCAATTGTCCCTCAAGAGCGGCTACCCTATGGATCTGGACTGCCTGATAGTCTTCATCCCGGAACATGTCCAGCATCACCTGGGTTGAAGGGTATTCAATCAGCAGCACGGCATCCCAATCGCCCTCACCTTCACCGATTAGGAAACCACGAGCGTCACCTGAAAAAAGCACCCGGCAGCCCTTTGGCTCCATGACTCGCCTGAAGCCTGCCACGTACAATTGGTACGCTTCCTGTCCAGATAGTTTGGTTTCATCCCCGGCTTCGTAACTGGCCGCGGCCTTGAACTTGAGCAAATTCAGCATCTGAACCGGTTGCCCGGTAGCCCGATCTCGGAATGCCCTGACCTGGTCCGTGGTGGGTTGCATAAGGTTTTTGGTCATAAAAGTATCTCTTGTGAAGTATCGCCTTCTTTAATCTTCCCGGTGAAAAACATCGGCGTTGGTCAAAAACGCGTTCCAACTACCGGTTTCTCTGGTGCGCTCTTCATTTTCCCAGCGCCGCGCTAACACCCACATGGTGTGTACGGCATACACTTCGCCATTGCGGCGCTCCAGCCTGCCCGTGAACGACGTAATAGATTCAAGATTGGCATCGTCATCTTGCCAGTTTACAGCGAACGCCAAAACCTCACCATTGATGACACCAGTGAGCGGGTATTGTTTACCTGCGGCAGAGCGTCCTTTTCTAGAAATATACACCCCACTCAAAACGCCCTGCTGTTCTTCAAATTCAACAATGGAGCCGTTCTGGTTGACCCATCGTCCGCTAATATTTGTTGCCATCGTTGCACCTCTCTTGTCGTGTTCCAGCTGCGGTGAAAATTTCATTCCCGAATCTACACGCAAATGCTATCTTCTGTCGCCCGCGCCGACAGATATCTGGTCATAACATTGGAAAACGCCGTTCAACTCAATATTAGTGGTCACGTGCAAAACGTGGGTTACCGTTATTGGGCCCGCTCATTGGCGACCCAGTTAGGTCTTCGCGGCTGGGTGCGAAATTTGGACGATGGCAGCGTGGAGATGCTCGCCATCGGACCAACGGCGGATCTCGATCAACTTATCGATGCCTGTCGCATTGGTCCTAGCACCGCCAAAGTGAGCCACGTGGCGATTGCAGATATTCAGGCACCCAATGCGGTACAAGGTTTTGAGATACAGGCCTAAACCCCGCGACTGATTAGACGCAGTAGGTCAAGGCCGCGAATCAACTTTGTGCATCAATCGGGCAAAACTTCGACTCTAAATCCAGCACCATGAGCACTCGGCCAAAGCCAATAAACTGCCCGATCATCATGCCCAACTCTAGAATCTGCTCATCGTTGTAACAGGTCTTTAGTCTGTCGAAGAAATCATCGTCCATATTGTGGTGATCTGTAGCGAGGCGGTCCGCATACTCCAGAGCTAACTGCTCTGCTTGTGAAAACCCATCCAGTGATTGGTCTAAATCAAGTTGCGCGATCTTCTCTTCAGTCAAATCTCCTGCAGACTGCAGGAGTCGAACATTAAGTCAAAT
>JBKAGC010000134.1:0-10041 GCA_046290215.1 Pseudomonadales bacterium
GGATGGGGTGTGGGGCTAATGAGCCACTACTATCAGGTATTCGGCTTTCCAGGCATGCGGGGGGAAACCGCAGACGACCGGTGTTGGAAGACCCAAGATCCTGGATGGTGGCCGGTGAGGCGCAGTTTGCCGATTAGAACCGGTGTAAAAACCACGCAGCACTCTTCGTTTCTCCTGAGTTTACCTGTGTGATGGATTGGTGCGGCGAAACGTCACTGCAATCGGAATCCCGCTCAAATGCGTACAAATACCTAAATCGAAAATCTTTGGAGACGCACAGCATGCAATTTAAGCGCTTACTACTGGTTGCTACTCTACTGGCCGTTTGTGGTTTCGCCGCAGCAAGTCAAAATCATCCCTTTAAAGTGGAGGCGGTGACGAGCTTCGATGAGCCCTGGGCGATGACGTTTTTGCCAGATGGGCGCATGCTGGTGACAGAGAAGAAGGGCCGGCTCTTAATAGTCTCCCGTGAAGGTGAAAAGTCACGGCCCGTGGCTGGCTTACCGGATGTTGGTTACGGCGGTCAGGGCGGCCTGGGTGACGTGGCGCTGCATCCAGACTTTGCAAGCAACGGTCTTGTCTATTTGAGTTACGTGGAGTCAGGCAATGACGGCACGCGAGGTGCTGCGGTGCTCCGAGGGCGGCTGAATGTTGAGGCAAGGCGACCCGCGTTAACGGACTCTGAAGTCATTTGGCGGCAATATCCAAAGTATTTAGGATACGGTCACTACGGTCATCGCTTACTGTTCGATGATGAAGGCTATTTGTGGATTACATCTGGCGATCGACAAAAGTTCACCCCCGCTCAGGATCTGCAATCTAATGCTGGCAAAGTCCTGCGTCTAAACGATGATGGCTCTATACCTGAAGATAATCCGTTCGTGGGATACATCAAAACCAATCCCCTGGTGGATGACATCGGCGTTTACGATGAGGTCTGGTCACTTGGTCATCGCAACCCCCTGGGCATTACGCAAGATCTACAAAACCAGTTGTGGGTAATTGAAATGGGGCCGTTGCACGGCGATGAGCTCAACCTGATCCGCAAGGCAGGTAACTATGGTTATCCAGAAGTGTCTGATGGTGATCACTACGATCGCCGGGAAATCCCTGACCATAGCACTCGCCCTGAATTTGCTGCGCCAGCTATTAGTTGGGTACCCGCTATTTCCCCGGGCCATCTGACTACAGTAGCCGGCAAGCAGTTTAAAGATTGGCGTGGCAACTTGCTTGCTGCCAGTCTCTCGGCGAAGTCCATTGTCCGCATTGCCATCGACGGAGACCAGGCTAGCGAAGTTGCTCGTTACGATATGGATGCGCGCATCAGAAGTATCACAGAAGGACCTGACGGCGCCATTTGGGTGCTGGAAGACGAGCGCGGCGACAGCCAGGGGCGATTGTTGAAACTCTCAAGGGAATAATAATTCACTCAAGTCGCGGCCGCAGCGCTGGCGGCCCGGTCGTGGCTTGAGCGTTGTTTCATCTGCCCATTAAGCTGCACATAACCTGATGCGCCACCGGAAATGCCCAGTGTCTTAGTTGTTGAATAGCCCTTTAAGTTTATTCAGCCCCTCGCTGGTGGCATCGTCAAGTTTCTCTTTGAGCTTGCGTTTAGCCTCCTCTCTGGCCATGTCCTTGAGTTCTTGGCCGACGGCATCGCGGACTTGTTGCGTAAGCTGCACGGCAATTGCTTGACCAATGGCATCAGGAGAAAGTCCTTGCTCGGCAGAGCCAATATCGCGCAATGCAATATCCGGTAAGTTCAGGGTTCTTTCACCAAGCACGTCGCTTTTCAGCAACACCGTGCCGTTGGTGAAGTTCACTTCATTGATGGCGAGTTTGGTCTCAGATTCAGCGGCTGGCTCTCCTCCGGTGGCTGGGCCAGAACCTTCAGTGGACATGTTTTTCATCAAAGCTTGTAAGTTGGTGTTGGTGCCGAGCTGCTCAAACAAGATACTTGCACCATCAACGCTGACTTCTTTCACCACATAAACGTCTCGAGCCAGTGAAGCGGTGTCGATAGCAATGGCAATGTCTTTCATGGTGAAGAGATTGCCGGGGGTAAAACCTTCGGGATTAGCCACATTGAGGCCGCCAAGTCTTCCCGTACCCTCGGTCAAACTGATGCTGACGTCACCCACAGTCACCGGAGTTTTGGTGGTGTCTGTGCCCACTCGCTCAATCATGGTTTTAACAAACCCATCTAAGCCTTGCGTCAAGTAATAGCCGGCACCGGCAATGCCCACTACGATCACTAGTAAGATGGTAAAACCCACCGTTTTATTCATGACCTTTCTCCCTTGCAAAAACTCATGATAACAGGGGGCAGGGTCAGATTGGCAAAAGTTGATAGGCGGTTTAGGTGCTGGCGTGGAGAATTGAGCTAGCGCTTCGCATCTGGCTGAAGCGCCAAGTGCGATATGCTCCTCAATGTTTTGCTTGTTAGTGCAGCGAATCGGAAAACTGCAAAGGTTTCTCTATCTCCACACCAATAATAGGTTCGTCGGTTCGGCTTTTAACCAGGCTGCAATCGAAAACTCGATAGTGCTGGGTGCCATTAATGAATGCTCCCTCTTCCTGCACTGCGTCGCCCCCTAGTTGTTGTCCTTGTCGCCTGGCAGACGCCAATAGTTCCGCTTGAATGATGGGGTCGGTTGCGAGGCGTGACTGTTCACTATGGTCGTCTTTTTCAAGATCGACACTGGCGCTCACCACGCCTAATGGTCTGCACTGGGATAGGTTCTTCTCCGCGATTAGGGAAACCTGAGTATTAGACTCCCCGAATTGTGTCGAACAAGAGGTTATGGCGAGTGTCGTGAAGAGAATTCGTGCATCAACAGGCATGGAAAGCACCGCTAGCATCAGTTAGCGTCAATACTGCGTGATCAACGCTAAAGGGTCAAAGCGCGGCGATGCTTGTGGTGTTATAGAAACTAAGTGCTCTGGCTACACAGGGCTTGTTCTGACGCAAGAATATAGTACTGCAAATAATCTTCATCTTCGCCGAAGCCTTTCTTACGCACCTCACGTAGCCGGTTTTTTGGCTTCTTTTCCTCGTCTTCGGTTTCAACCGCGGTTGATGAGACGCTAGCTGTGATCATGCGGGGCGAGCGATCCTCGTCTGCTTCCGCCTCTTCCTTACCTGCTTCTTTTACCAGATCCATCAGACGTTTTGCTGTGTCCCAGGTGTCACCAGACACTTCCTCTTCGACCACGCTGACGTACAGCGCTGGACCATACCCAAGTGACTTGTTGTCTTCATCAATTGGTGCCTGGCGAATCGATAAGGTCAAATAGTCATTGGCGAGCAACTCAGGGTCGAGCAGAGTATCGTTGCAAACGAGGCTGCTTCCGGCTGCAGCTTTATTTTCCGCAGCTTCAGTGAGTGCGGCCAGTGATGCCATGGCGCGCTCGGCCTGGGCGTCACGTTCGTCGCCTACCATGGAGCCAAAGATGACGGCAATGATGCTGAGAACAACGAAAGAGTAGGTGACCCACTCGGAAACAGCGAGTCCGTATATGCGAGCGACGGGCGGAATTTCATCGTCTACTTCGGGAGTTTTGTTTTCATTGGTCATGCTGTTACTAATGTTCCTTATTCTTTTCTAGTTGATTGCGAGAGGTCCTGCCATTCGCTTGACTCAAGAGAATGCAGCAAATGATGTGCCATACGGGGACGCATGCCGGGTAAAAACCGAAAGCTCGCAGCTATTCTAGCTTTACTGCGAATATGGTGTTGTTTCTACCTCCACAACTAGCCGGAGCGACACGATATTTCGCACTATTACGTATCGTGGTGCAGGGCCTTTGCATCATCTAAGTGCCAGGGGCGTGATCAAGAGGAAGCTCGAGGCCGTGTTCAAGCGATCTATGCAGCTGCTTTTATTTTTGCCTAATGACACCCTTGCTCCTTATGAAAGCGATGTTTTGACGATTGTGAATACTTACTTACTATCTGCTGATTAGCATATCTACCGGTCTGTTTGCTGGTGTGTAAAGGTTGGTCTGCTTTTTGCAAAAACTCTCGTCGTTACAACAACAAGGCATCGTCAGGCTCGGATAGAGAGATAGAGAGGTTTTTATGAGCGAGAATGCATTAGATCCGATTGAACTGTCCCAGGATGCGGAACCTGAGACGAGCAGCAAAACCTGGCAAGACATCTTCTGGACTGTCTTGCAGCCAACCATTGCAATGGGCGCTCCGCTGCTGGTGGCGCTAACGTTATTAAGTGGCGTCTGGGCAGAAGAAGATCGCAAATTGTTTGCGCTCATTATGATCTTCCTACCGATTCCGATTTTTGTCTGGGCCGAACGGCGCTGGGGTCGAGGTGACTGGAAGTTGAAACCATCTGAATTGGCAGAAGATGGTTTTTGGTTGGCAATGGGTGCCTTTCTCTGGGCGCCGCTAATCACCGACATGTACCGAACGCCTGTTTCTGAGGGCTTTCGAGCGATACGTGATCGAACATTGCTCGAAATCAGTATTGAGCCCACGACCGTGTTTGGCTTGTTTGGCGCGGTAATCTTTATCCGCATTTGCACAGCTTTTCCTTATTACTGGTTGCATCGTGTCCAGCATGAGGTGTTGTTCTGGTGGCGCATGCATGCGACTCATCACCACATTACGAAAATGAGTTTCTTGCGAGGTAGTCGTACTCATCCGTTTGAGTATCTGGCACTGTCCCTGGGTAGGGTTATGGTTATGGCGTTTATCGGCGCCAGCGATGAAGTGTTAGCGGTTTCCGCTGCATTTGGTATGTGGAACGGTAAGTTTAATCATTCAAACCTGCCCCTAAAATCGCTGCCTATTTATGACTGGGTCTTCGCAACTGCGCCTCAGCATCATGTGCATCACTCCTTAAACCGCCGCCAAAGCGACTCTAATTACGGCTGTTATATCATTCTCTGGGATAGGGTCTTTGGCACTTACTGCGGCGATACCACAGATGACGTGAAGCAGATAGGTGCGGGTAAAGCGGTGCCGCTTTCCATTAAAGAGCAGTTAATGCTCGCCTTCTATCCAAACAAGCGCCTGGTGGATCTCTAACAGGCGCGTTCCACCTAAATTTCTAACTATGGTGAGATGAACTTTATGAGCAATACCTGGTATCTGGTGCCCTTTTTGGTTGGGACAGCAGCCTTCTTTGTGACGCTGTACATCACAATGTTTGTACCAAAAATGTCGGACACGCCCTGGAATGTTGAAGATGACAACGAGCAGCATCCCCTTAGGCGCTGGGACACGTTTATCACCTGGCTCATGTGGGGCGGCTGGGGCGTCGCCATGCTGATGCACTTCCTCAACAAAAACAAATACATCGATCAACTCGAAAGACTGTTTGGTTAACTTTGGGTCAGGACCAGGTGCCAGGTCCAAAAAGTGCAAGGTCGCATACATAGCTACCCCACCCAGGCTTTGACTGAGTTTAACAGCGTCGCAATAAGGCTGGCGCTGATCCTTCCGAGCATGAAATTCCGAGGATAGCGAGGGCTTGCGGTTCGCGTTAGACTGAACAGGACTTTTGTTTCTCTGATCTTGCTCAGTAAGGAAGCCCATGCGATTCGCGACTGCGTTGTTCTGTTTATCTTTAAGTTTTCCGGCCTTCGTGGCAGCGGATGATCCCGGTTTACCCACCACTAAGCCGGAACGGGTTGGGATGTCTAGCGAGCGTCTGGAACGAATTGCGCCGGTCATGCAGCAATATATTGATGATGAACTGGTTGCTGGCACCGTTACCATCATTGCCCGCAAAGGCCGCGTTGTGCATTTTGAAGCTCAGGGCAATATGGATGCGGAAAATCAAATACCCATGAGAAAAGACGCGATTTTTCGAATCGCATCCATGACCAAGCCGATCACGTCGTTAGCACTGATGATGCTCTGGGAAGAAGGCAAGTTTCAGCTCCGTGATCCAGTGAGCAAATTTTTGCCCGAGTTTGCCGATCAAATGGTCTCCACAACTTCTGACGCCAGTGGCGAAACCGGTGAGCTGGTGCCGGTAAACCGCCCGGCTAACGTTCGCGATATGCTCACCCATACAGCGGGTATGGCCAATAACTACATCGGCAATGTCGCTGCCTACCGTGAACAGGCTCGCGTACGCCCTGACGATACTCTTGAGTCGCTGATCAAGCGATTGGCTGCAATGCCGTTGAACTACCAGCCAGGTGAGGCCTGGCAGTATTCTGCTGCAACAGACGTGGTGGGTCGATTGGTCGAGGTGATGAGTGGTATGCCTTTGGATCAATACTTACAGACGAAGGTGTTCGAGCCACTGGGAATGAAAGATACCCATTTCTTTTTAGATGACACCAAAGATGGCCGATTAACCGCGCAATATAAGCCGGGCGAGGATAACAAGATTGTTCTGCAAGACCCGGGAAGTGAAGAGAGCCGTTGGATCAAAGGACCCAAGAAGGTATTCCGCGGTGCTGGCGGTTTAGTTTCCACGGCCCATGATTATGTGCGCTTTCAACAGATGGTATTAAATGGCGGCGAATTGGATGGGGTTAGGTTACTCGCTCCGTCCACCGTTTCCCTTATGTTGGATAACCATACCGGTGAGTTGCCGCTTTGGTTGGCTGGTCCAGGTATGGGTTTTGGCCTGGGTTATGGCGTTGTTGTGGATCGCGGTGCGGCGGCATCGCCCTTGTCTGAAGGTAGCGGCTACTGGGGCGGCGCCTACTGTACGATCTCGTGGATTGATCCAGAGCAGGAGATTGTCGGCATCCTGATGACCCAGGTCCGACCTTATACGCACATCAATATCCGACAGGATTTTCAGGTTCTGACGTATCAGGCGATTATGGAATAAATATCATCCCTTTAGCGGGGATTACGTAAACCATGGTGAACTCTGGATATTACGCGTCCTATTGAGAAACCATGGCAGAAGCAAAAACACACCAGCAGAGACAGCTTGACGATGTATTTGCTGGCGATGAAAAACCCAATGATCATTCCCTGGCAGCTAAGTCCTGGCAGCGAGCGCTGAACTCTGAAAAGCCCCGGACCATGGCGCCGGACGAGTGGCAAGCTTATTATGAGGCCACAGGTGAGGCACCAAAGGTTTTGGTGTCGCAGCCCTCGTTGTTTCGCAGATGGTGGCGTTCAGTAAGAAAGCACCTCGGCGTGCCTCAGCAAGATGACCGCAAATCGTCTAAGAATTGCGCTCGCTCTGTTATGGAAGACGCGGAGTTTTAGGGTTTCGATGTGTGCAAACCGCGCAACAGCCAGGAGCCCCTGCCTGTTGCGCGATTTTAATGGGGGCTGTTGGTTATAAAGAAGCGAGTTCTTCAATAGAAACGTGGGTGCCCACCGTGGTTTCCAGATCGAGAATGCGCAAACCATTGCGGCTAGTCACACATGTTGCCGTGAGTGGCTCACGGGCATCATCACGCTGGACGAAGCCGTTCAAGTAATAAACGCGGTCGCTATCAGTGCGCCTTAGGAAAAACGTGGTGCTGAGATCCAAACCAGCATCGGCATAGGTCTTGCTGACGTTAGCTTCGCACTGCTCAAAGGCTCGCTGATCCACAAAAGAAGTGGTCGCTGCAGCCTGAGCGGATAGGGCAAGAGTAAGGGCGGCAAGGGCAATGTTTTTCATGATTGAACCTTTTAAAAGTAAAAATAGATGGTGTGTTGCAGTGCAATACGATGCGCTAGCTTACTTGGATTTGTGCGCTGCGTCATTTTTTTTAAAAACTTTTCATTGTTGCCGTACCTGGTGCCAAATGGCCGCCCATCTGGCCGTAAAACCGTAGCTTGAGGTGATTTCCTGGCGACCGGAAAAATCTGCCAGAGAGGCTACAATTTAAGCAGGCAAACAATTTGCTGTAATCCGCTCGCCCGAAATTCGATTTGCATAAGATTCAATATGTTTAGTCTTACCTACGCTAGCAGCGCCACCCGCCCATACTCGGAAGCGGAGTTGGCTGAAATCCTTCGTGTCTCCCGCGCCAATAACGCCAGACTTGGCGTAACAGGCTTGTTGCTATACCACGACGGTAACGTGATGCAGGTACTGGAAGGAGAGGAAAAAAATGTCCGGCAAATCTATGACAAGATACTGCGCGATGAACGTCATGCAGGCTGTCTACTTCTACTAGAAGAAGAGATTGAAGAGCGTGCCTTCCCAGATTGGCATATGGGACTACGAACAATAAATGACAGTGAGCTGCGCTCTTTAGAGGGTTTTAGTGAAGCGATGGAAGTGGATCAAGACCTCAACATTTCACGACGTACAACCCAACTGCTGCTGGAAAATTTCAAAAGGATGTTAGCCTAAGCGCAGACAACTGCTGTTTCAGGTAACGGTTGTCTGCGCGTGGGTTTTTCAAGCGACTAGGACCTAGGGGTTACTAATAACGGCGGCTCGGTTTTCGAAAAGTCGATCCAGGGGTTGTCGCCGAGGCTCTCGTAACTTTCGACGCTGTTATCCTCATAGCGCATGACGAAATGTTTTGGCCCGTGGGCATAGGCAACTACCAGGCCGTAATCTGCATCAAAATAGCCGCCATGGGGTACCAGGCCAGGATAACTAATGCGCCAGGCCAGGCTGTCTTCCCTTACTGTGGCAAAGCGCACTTTGCCAACGACGTTATTCTCAAACACAAAAAACCAGGTGTATGGGCCACCAGAGACGATGGTCATCACCTCATCTATGCCGACCCCGGCCTCCGAGCTATTGACATGCAACTTGCCAAATTTGTGTTGCAGAAAAACCGTGGTGTCGTGGTCTAGCGCGTGCATGTCGTAAACCTTTGGGTAAGGAGCAACATCTACCTCTGACGTTTGTAAGTAGCCGCCACGGTGCATTTCCGGTGTTCTACCGGCAGCTTTAATCTCGTTAAGCAGTTCGCGTCTACCTAAATGAAATTGGCGGATAAGTTGCTGCGCCTCATCCTCCGTGATAGCTCGCTCCTTTGAGGCTTTGAGAATGGGTTTAGCCACCGCCGGTATCTCTACCTGGCTTACCCTGACACCGATCTTGAGTAGCGCGTTGTTTACTGCCCGTATGCCGTGTACCGGTGCTGAGCCGTCACTGTAGTAAAGCGCAACGTTATCTGGAATGGATTCATGGTCTGGATTGTCGGCTAAAACCTGGGCGGCGCCGGCTAATAGCAAGATGGTACAAATCGCGCAGCGCGCGAAAATATTAGATTGCATCGTTGTCTCCTGTTGTTGAAGTTGCAAACAACTATAGAGATTTAGGCTGCACCGATAATTAGCTTAGGCGTAACAACACCGTTCACGGATCTGTGCTAATCATAAACCGGTGTGGCTGGGCCCTGAAAAACCTTTAACTTACTGGTCCCAGTAAGGCGGGTCAGAAATCCTCTCTGCAAAGTAATCAACAAAGGCGCGTACTTTTGGTGAAAGATGCTGACGTTGGGGATAAACGAGGTAGATCTGAATTTCTAAGGATTCGTAATTGGTTAGCACCTGTTGTAGTCGCCCTTCCTGAATGTCTTTACCGACAATAAAAGTGGGTGTACGAGTGATGCCAATGCCGCCCAGGAGTGCTTCGCGCAATGCCAGGCTATTGTTCATCTTGACGCTGCCGGAGACTGGAATGGTGTAAGTGCGATTGTTCTTGTCCTTAAAATGCCACTCGTTGGCCGACTCCTGGAGTCGATAACTAACGATATTGTGCTGGTGAAGATCCTCGGGTGTTTGCGGTGTGCCATATTGGGCAAGATACTCAGGCGACGCGACGATTGCGTGCCGGCAGGGAGCGATGCGCCGGGCAATCAAAGCGGAATCAGGTAGATCCGAGATGCGTACGGACACATCAAAGCCTTCCTCAATAATGTCGACCTGTCGGTCATCAAGATTCATATCCACCGAAATCTCAGGATAACAGCGCATAAAATCTGCCAGTGCCGGTGCGATGTGCAATATACCGAAGGACATTGGCGTGTTGAGCCGCAGAACACCGCGCGGTTCTGCCTGTAAACGTGAAACCTCAGCCTCAGCTGCTTCGATTTCTTGTAGTCCGCGCAGGCTTCGTTCGTAAAACATTTGTCCAGCTTCAGTCC
>JBKAGC010000135.1:0-9993 GCA_046290215.1 Pseudomonadales bacterium
TTCGACCAGATTGTTTGCCCCTGGGCATCGTGCATTTCATTGGCCTCCCCAGTACCTCGTACAGAGTTTCCAATCAAGATGCGCTCGGCCTCAAGCAAAAGTACCCGCGGTATGGGTTGTTCCGTGGCGGCCAAGTTCTTAATCATCTGGCGGCGCCATATACCCGGTAGTATGCCCGCATCCAGGGGCGGGGTTAACCACTGCCCGGCAATCAGGATAAACACATTGCTAATGGCGCCTTCGGCCAGTTGCTCAGAGGTATTCAGATACAAGGCCTCGGCATAACCTTGTGCTAGCGCGGCCTTAAAACCGGCATCATAATGCGCTCGACAATCGGTCTTGTGGTATTGGTAAGGTTCACCGGCATCAACGCGATAGTTTTCTAATAAGAGTTGAAGAGGCTTTTCACCCCAGCCTGGGGTTTTCAGAGCCACGCTACTCAGAGCCAGAACGCCCTGATTAGAAACGGCAATGCGCACCCGCGTTGGTCCAGAGAAGTCGCTTGCTGCCGACATAAGTGCCGCCCTGACCTCAGCCGCCTCAACCGCAATGGAAAAGAACTGACAAGACGCTAATAAGCGCTCCAGATGTTCTTCCAGATAGTGATAATCACCTTGCCACAACAAGGTTTCAAAAATTTCAGAGTGTTTGGCCCGATAGTTCAAGAACTCTCCTTTCAGCAAACATTCCGCCCACTCTGCTTGATCTGCAGAGTGACTCACCACACCACTACCAATACCTAACTCTACCTGGGGCGATTCACCTGAGTGTCCATCTACCACCAGGGTTCGAATGGCTACATTCAATTGGAAATCTCCGCCGGGAAGAAACACGCCCACACTGCCGGTGTAGGCTTTTCTTGGCCCGGACTCTAACTCCCGAATCACTTCCATGGCACGCACCTTAGGCGTTCCCGTAATAGAGCCAGCAGGAAAGGTTGCCGCCAAAATGTCCGCCAGGGTGACATGCTCCAGCAGCTCACCCTGTACCCGGCTCACCATCTGGTGCAGCGAACGGAATCGCCTGGTAGCAAACAGCTCGGGCGTTTGAACCGACTGCGGCTTGCACACCTTAGATAGGTCGTTGCGCATTAGGTCTACAATCATGACGTTTTCAGCGCGATTTTTTACATCATTGCGCAGCCACTCACTCTGGAGCAGATCATCAGCGTAACTCTTACCCCTTGCCGCCGTGCCCTTCATGGGCTCGGAATAAATCACATCGCCTTGACGCTGCAAGAACAGCTCTGGAGATAACGAAATCACCTCGAGACCATCATGCTCCACATAGGCAGCGTAAGGCATTGGGTGGCTACGTTCTAGCTCGCAGAACAAACTTAAACCATCAATCAGGCCAGTGATGTCGGCGCGAAAACTGTAATTGGCCTGGTAAAGGTCCCCTTGCAAGATTAACTCGTGCAGCCTGGCGAAACCTGCCTCATAGTCTTGCTGTTGAATTCTTGGCTGTAACTTGACTGTGCCATGTTCCCTCTCAGGCAGCGGTCCAAGGTCATACTGCCTTGTTGCCAACATGGTCACTAAGGGGAACGACGAATCATTCCAGGCGCCTTCATTGACGGTAAGATGACCATCAAAGGCTGCTGCAGCTTCATAAGCAATCCACCCTGCAATTAAATAACCGCTCTGTTGCAGCCGCTCAACCTCCGCCAGCACCTGCATCACATCTTCGGGCCGAGTGGCGTTAAGAACCACCTCTGGCGAATCGCAATACCAGTACTGCGCTTCGCTATGCTTAACGTAAAATTTCAACTTGAAAACTAACTATCGTGTTTTGGCTAAGATTCTAGCGAATGATTTTGAGTTGCTGCTGGACGTCCTGCTGGGTAAACCCAAGTGCGCTGGCAATTTTGCCAATACGCTGCATTTCCGCAGATTCTATTGAATCATCGGCACGACCGATCATGATGCAGGCATTGAGGATTTGCTGACAAAAGTCCGCGGTAAGGTCGGTACGGGTTTGTTCCAGGGTCTGCACAAATTCATCCCAATCATCCACTTCTATGCTCGCCGCAACCACCTCATCGGCACTGGGTAACACGCCGCTAATTTGTTCAATAACGGTCAGTTGGGCAGCAATCTCGCGACTATCAAGGTCACCATCCGCCATTGCGACTGCGGCAAGGCATTGGCACAACAGGGCTCGACCTTCTTTATCAGTTGCCTGCATGAGCGAACTCCTACACCGGGTCCAGTATCACCACGGGAATCTGCCGTTCGGTGTTGTTTTGGTAATCCACATAAGGCGGATAGACATTGATCATATGCGCCCAGATCTGGTCGCGCTCTGCGCCCTCGGCAACTCGCGCCCTGGCATGGAAATGGCGCTTACCAACCTGAATCTCACAGTTTGGTTGGGCCTCAAGATTTAGGTACCAGAGTGGATGAGTCGCCATACCACCTTTGGAAGCGATGATCACAAAACTGTCCCCATGTTCACCGTAGATTAGCGGCGCTAGCCTCGGTTCGCCGCTCTTTCTGCCCTGGGTGGTCAAGAGCAGAGTGGGTAAAACACCGGGGCCGCCCAACTCACTGGAGTCCCAATGCTCGGCTTTCTCTGGATCTGTTTGATAAAGCTCTATATGCGCCGCGATCCAGGGAATTTCGCTGAAGTTCGCCATTTTAAGCAACTCTCTTGTAGTATCGATTGATTCGCAGAATAAAGCGTAACCATGCAGGGGTAAAGCAAGCGTGAAGGTTTCTGGTTCGGCCACTCAACTCGCAGCGGCTAATAATCCGTATCGTTGGGTTATGCTGCTGGGCGTTTGGTTATTGTATTTTTCGTTCGGCCTTGCGGTGACCTGCATCGCACCGCTGGTGGAGCCAATCAAGGCGGACCTGAACATTAGTTACACTGCCATCGGTATCATCCTTGGCATCTGGCAGTTCGTATACATTGGCTCGGCCATCCCCTGTGGCATCTTGTTAGATAAACTTGGTGCCCGGCTAGCTTTGATTATTGGTGGCGGTATCATCACCACATCTATGTGCTTGCGGGCTTACGCACCGGATTTTGCCTCAATGGTGCTCGCCGTGATGCTGTTTGGCGTGGGTGGACCAATCATATCTGCCGGGGCACCGAAACTCATTGCGGAACTCTTCCAAGGGTCAGGCAGGGGGCTAGCTATGGGTATCTATATGACTGGGCCAGCCATAGGCGGCATCATTTCCTTAACCCTGACCCACTCTTTACTCCTGCCCAGCCTCGACAATGACTGGCGCCAGATCATGTTACTGTGGGCTGGAATATGCGCGTTTTGTACTGTCACCTGGGCAGCCATTTCCTATTCCAACAAACCACTCACCATTGCCGAGAGCAGCACCGAACAACCACAGGGACAACTCAAGGTCATCGCCATGATCATCCGCGAACCAGCGGTTCTAATCGTTATGCTGATGAGTGTTGGGGTATTTTTTATTAATCACGGTTTAAACAACTGGTTGCCAGAACTGCTTCGGTCTGAAGGCATGAGCCAAACCCAGGCAGGGTACTGGTCGGCGATACCTACCATCATCGGTATTGCTGGCTCCCTATTGATCCCCCGCCTTGCCACACCGGAGCGGCGCTTCAACATCCTAATTGGGTTAAGCCTGGCGGCCATGGCCGCGAGCTTTTTGCTTCAGTACCAGGAACCAACGATTTTGTTTCTCGGCCTGTTCTTGCAAGGGGTGGCCCGCTCGGCTCTGATGACCATTTTGATCCTGACGCTGGTAGAACTTCCTGCCATTGGTGAACGCTACGCCGGCGTAGCTAGCGGGTTCTTCTTTTCTGCTGCAGAAGTTGGCGGCGTGCTTGGCCCGGTATCACTGGGATTGCTTTACGATTTTAGTCACAGCTTTACGCTAAGTTTGTACCTGGTAAGTTTTGTTGCGCTATTGACCACACTGGGTGCAGTGCGGCTGAAAGGTCTAGCGAGAGAAAGCTAGGCGCGGCGAACTTTAAGCCCGTCTAACAAGCGGCGCAGTGTGTTCAAGTTAAAGGGCTTGTTCAGCAAACCAACCACAATTGGATATTTTGCTTGATCAAAAGTGAAATCAGGTCGCCCTGTGGCAAGCACCACCTCAGGGACAGTCTGATCGAGCTGTTGTAACGCCTCAACCAGTTCAAGGCCGCCAAGAACTGGCATGGTCAGGTCAGTAATGACCAGATCAAAAGGTGAATCTGCTTGCTCTATTGCCGTCAAGGCTTCCCGTCCATTACCCGCCACATCTACAGACAGGCCTAGTTTGGTCAACATGATCTGGAGAAACTCTCTCACACCTTCTTCGTCGTCCACCACTAATACCCGACCGACAAATGACTCATCTGCAGGCGGGGATTCCTCCGCAACGTGCCTCTTGTGCCTGGCCCCGTCTTTGAGCAAAGGTAAAACAACCCGGAACTCAGCGCCCCCTAAAGGCGAAGTGACACAAGCAACGGTACCGGCAAACTCCTGAACAATACTAAAAACCATAGACAAACCAATACCCGTACCCTTGCCAATGTCTTTGGTAGTGAAGAAAGGGTCAAATATCCGCTCAACAATGTCTTCTGGGACACCAGGACCGTTGTCCTGGATACGCAACACCAGCGCCTGATCTACAACCGAGAACTCCGCTCGTATTCTTCTTGTGAGCTGTTCCTCCGTGGCATCCCGGGCGTTAGACAACAGATTCATTAGAATTTGTTGCAGCTTACCCTCGTGCCCGCTCAATCGCGCCGATGAAGGTACGTTCGAAACCATTTCGACACTAACGCCCTGACGACGATAAATTTCATCAACAAAACCGATGGTATCTCGCAAAATCGGCTCGGCTGAAAATGACTCCTTCACCGCCGCATCAACATGGGACAATGAGCGCAGCCCTTTGACGATTTTTTCTATGCGCCTGGCCGAGTCATCCATCTTCCCCATCAACTCGCTGAGTTCACGGGGATCTGACCGTCCAGAATTTAGCTGCTGCTGCACGATATCCAAAAATCCGCGAATAATCGTCAGAGGGTTATTTACCTCATGACCAACTCCAGATGCGAGTTCGCCAATGGACGCAAGGCGCGCCTGATGACTCGCCAGTGCCTTTTGATTTTCCAGCTCTCGTCGAGTGATAATTTCCTGGCTAACATCTGAGGCAATACCCAGTACTTCCTGAGTACTTCCAGCAGCGTCCCGAATCGCCCGCCCTTGTATCTGTATATATTTCTTACGCCCATCTGGAAACTCGGTAATCACTAGCACCTCGCGAGTCTCGTTGGTATCAATCATCTCCTGTAGCGATTCCCGCAATTTTTTTTGTTCGGCTTCTGGGACGCGCTGATCCCAAAGTTCCTGCGGGACGGTTTCTCCTGGCGGATACTCTAACAACTCATACAAACTGTCTGAAAAGGTCCAGGATTTAGCGGCGAAGTCTCTACGCCAACTACCTATTTTTAGAGTTTCGAGAATGAAACGGTTTTCAAACTGCAACTCACGATCCGAGGCGGCGGTCCTACGCTCTTTCTCTGCTAGCACAACCATGTCCACGAGCGGCTGTAAGATCTGACGTAACCCGGATTCATAGCCACCCGGACGACCATATAACGTTAAGCTACCTGGCGACTCAGTTTGAAACTGTACCCGAAACTGCAAACTACTAGTTGCACTGTGAATGCAATCAGCAACGCTCTCCGCAGTGGGCCAGGCAGTTTGCAGGCCATCGGCTATAAGTGATCCTGCCTGACTGCGGGATATCTCCACCAACTGGCGGGTGGCCTGCTGCGCTAAATCTGGCACGGCCAGGTTTCGTCCGTTTAACCCTGATATCGCCCGCGCGACACTTTCAACTTGTTTGCGCCGGGTGATGTCATAGGCTACCACATAAATCTCGCCCTCAGAGTTAACGGCTCCTGGCCAGGTTGACATGGTGGTGTCGAGATGCACCTCGGCACCATCCTGGGTATAAGTAATCAAGTCGCCTCGCCAGCTCTCCGTTGCCTGTAGCGCCAGAAGATATGGGCGTCCCTGTTGCGGTGACTCGACTTCGCGCCGTTCCGGCGTGGTCTCTAACCAGGCTAGCGATTTACGATACAAGGCAGACCGGCGAACCTTTAAAGTTTCACATAGCTTTTGGTTAGCGAATGTCACCATAAATCGCTTGTCGAGCTTTAACAACAACGCATGCTCGTCCAGACAATTTAGATAAAACTCTAACTCCTGATGCTGGAGATAACGTTGCTTGATGTCAGCGCTGGAAACATCTCGGCAAGTGATTACTGCCTGAGATATCCAACCGGTAGCGTCTCGCACCACATTGCGCTGGATTGCCGCGGTAAATTTCTCACCATTGTGGCGTCGCAGCTCAACTTCTAATTGCAAATCAGAGAAATCCTCAATGGCTTGACGCCACGCCGGTGCTTCCGCCGCATCAACAAAACCAATCACCCAGTGCGCCTCAGAGGATCCTAGAATTTCCGCTCGGCTCGAACCTAACAGATTCACCATCGCTTGATTGACAAACGTGACCAGAGAATCTTCGCCAGATTCACCAGTAAAAGTTATCACCATAACCCCTTCGGGTATGCGATCTGCAACTTGATCCACCAGCAGCATAATGTCAGAGTGAGGTGGATGCGCTGCCGACTGATGACAACAGGCAACGACTTGTTCGCCATTAGGCTCGAGACATATTCTGCGAGACCTCAACCCGAGCTTGCTATCATTATAGATATAGAGCATCTCGTGCTTTGCGCCTGTTTCCTGACACCAACGGCCGTGATGTTGCAGGCGCGCTACCAGCCCCTGAGGTAAATCAAGACGATCCATCCCATCCAATGAAAACTGGAAAGTCTGCGTGCCGCTTTCTAAGAACTGACTCATCGCGAGCTCAGGGCATTGGTTAGTCTCTAAGCGCCAATAAAGCACAAATTTGAAAACTTTCGCAAGCCAGTTTTACAGGTGCGCGCGTCCTGGTGTGCTTAATGGAACATCTCTGAAATTGGCGGGATTAGCCTGACGAACTTTTTGAGCCTCAACCACCACAGCAGTAAACCAGCTCGGTAGGACCTCACTACCACATTCAAGGGCCAGGTCGTTGTAATAGGCCTCTTGCCGCTCACCAAGACGATGGAAGTGACGTTGCTTCACACCTGCCGCTCTAAGCTCGCTTTCTTTATCCTGACAAGTCTTAAGCATGGCTCCTTTGTCAGGAAGCTGAAAGACACCATCAAGACTCGCCGCAAACCATTTTGCCTGCATGGCATACAAGGGAAATGGCACTACCAGGAAAGGCAGCCCAATGATGCCTAATCGAGGAAACTCGGGTGGCAGGATGTCTTTGTATAGCGGTGCAACATAGTTGTCATTTACCGTGACGATGGACTCATCAAGGAATGGCAATTCATATCGATAGCCGGTGCAAAACAAGATGGTATCCACGGCAATTTCGCCATCAGCAAGACCTATCCCATCGCTGGTTAGCCGTTCCGGGAAGCTGCACATGTGTAAAGCGCCATGATCTTTAGCCTCGGCAAAGCCGCACCAAAATACCGCCGCCGCTTCAGGCAGTAGCTCTTGCACAATATCCGCGCCAGACGCGCCTCGTCCCAGGACCGCCACCCGTTGACCACTGAAGTCGCTGGCACGGCGGTAATTGTGGCTGTGTCTGAGTTCACCGCGAAAATCCGCGAGCCCCTGTAGAGCCGGCACCCGGGGCTCTGCAAAGTGACCAGAGCAAACCGCCACGGCATCAAAATCCAGCGGCGCCGAAGCGGCGCAGGTAACACGCCAGCTGCTGCCATTTTTTACAGGCTTAACCGAGCTAACTTTCTGCCCCAGGCGAATCATAGGCCCTAACTTGAAATGCTCAATAAAGCGATCTAAATAGAGCTTCACACAACTATGGTGTGGGTACCGCGGCCAATCGTCATTGCCACCACCGCGACTATCAAAGGGAAATCCTTTAAAAGCCATGACATCGGAAGGCAGATTGGTGCGCAAATTGTCGTACAGGGAAGAATAAACTTTCTCCGTTGGTGCCAGGCCGAGCAAATCATCTTCCACCTCAGCTTGATAAGCCCAGATTCCTCCGGCTTGTTCGCCCTGCTCAAATACAGTGACCTCATGGCCTCTTGCAGAAAACTCGCGCGCGCTGGCTAGACCTGCCGCCCCAGCGCCTATAATGGCAACTCGCACTCTTGTCCCTATTCGCTCTTACTGTGGCCAGTTTCGGTACAGTTTGCATGAGCCTGATCATACAAGAGGCCGCCAGCAACGTCTCGGGGCACCATTTAAGGTATATACTGACCAGCCAATTTTAACTTTGATGTATGGTGTATGGCATTTGCAACAATAAACGGCGCTCGGCTCTGGTACGACGTGCAAGGAGAGGGCGAGCCCCTCTTGCTGCATCACGGATTTACGGCGTCGCGAGTCAACTGGCAACCGGTGGCGGATCGCTTAAAAGGCTATCAAATCATAATGATGGAGTGCCGCGGCACCGGCGACAGTGAGCACACCCCTGACGGTTATTCCATCGAGCAGTACGCCGCGGATGTGATTGGCCTCCTGGATCATCTCAAACTGGACAAGGTGAGCTTTGCCGGCCACAGCATGGGCGGTGGTATTGGCTACACCCTCGGCTTGCGGTATCCCCAGCGGCTCAATAAGTTAATCCTTATGGCACCGATACCCGCTGCGGGGATCCAAAATCCGCCAGACCCGGAAATGGTTGAACAACGCCTGGCAGCCAGGAATCGCGGTGATCGCGACTACTTTATGCGCGAACAACTGGCGCAAAAATTTCGCGATGATGTGCAAACTAACGACTGGTTCAATAGTCGCGTTGATCATCTTCTAGGAGTTTCTGAAGGACACTTGCTAGGAGGTTTGGAGTCCATGTTGGCGCTCAATGTGGAACAGGAGCTAGGCAACTTAACCACACCAACATTAATGTTAGCTGGCGCGGTAGACGGCTTACTGCCCGCCAATCTCTATGATTTCAGTCTGCTGCCTAACGCGACGTTACACGTACTATCTCGAGCCGGACACGAAGTGGCTGTGCATGAACCCGATGAAACCACCAAAGCCATCGCGGACTTTATGCAACATGGCCCATTAACCGCAGCCACATTGGCCGCAAGGCAGGCGGAAAATGCTTAACTTTGGCACCCTGGGCGCAGCAGATATCACCCCGCAAGCACTGGTTTACCCGTGCATCAATGAGCCAAGAGCGACGATCCGCGCCATTGCCGCTAGAGATCAAGCTCGCGCCAAAGGTTTTGCGCTACATCACCATATCCCTGACGTGTTAGACAGCTACGATGCGGTGATTGCCCACGAACACTGCAATGTGATTTATAACCCCCTGCCGATTTCCACGCATCATGAATGGACCATTAAAGCCTTACAGGCGGGCAAGCATGTCTTGTGCGAGAAGTCCCTCGCCTGTAACGCGGCAGAGGCGGAGGAAATGACTGCTGTTGCGGAGGAAAAGGGTTTGATCCTAATGGATGCATTTCACTACCGTTATCATCCCCTGTTTGCGAAAGCCCGTGAAATTTATGCCAGTGGCACGCTAGGTAAAATCAAAACCATTAGTGCGGCTTTCGCCATCAACGGCAGTCCGCCGGACTCCGACATCCGTATGAATTTCACAACCGCAGGCGGCGTCACCATGGATATCGGCTGCTACCCCATTTCCTGGCTCAGACATCTCACGGATCTTGAGCCAGTAGTAGAAGCAGCCCATGCCATCACAGGGCCGCCTAATGTGGATTTGATGCTCGAGGCGGAACTTAGCCTGGGTGATATCGCAGCTAAAATTACTGGTGATATGCGCCCGGGCGGTCAGTTTAAGGCAGAGCTACAAGTGGTAGGCGAGGCCGGCACCATGACCGTGTTTAATCCGCTAGCGCCGCATATGGGTCACGCCATTCAGGTGCAAATCGGTGATAACAAAGACACCTTCACTGTGGATCGCCGTACCACTTACTGTTACCAACTAGACGCATTCATCGAAGCGG
>JBKAGC010000136.1:0-9947 GCA_046290215.1 Pseudomonadales bacterium
ATATAAGCTAGTGGTAGACGGTCTTGACCAGGTAGATGTGCCAGCGGCCTATGCGGTGGCAGTGGCCTGGACGAGTTGGATTCAGGCTAACAGTGATGACTGGGGTGCTGTGGCGCAACTCGGCAAGGTGAAGTATTTGATGGAGCGAGTGATCACCCTAAACGAGGCCTATGACGCTGGCGGTCCGCATTTATACATGGGCGGGCTTGAAACCGTATTGCCGGCGTCTATGGGGGGTAACCCGGAAAAGGGCAAAGTACATTTTGAAAAAGCCATCGCCTTATCTGAAGGGCAATTTTTAATGGCCAAGGTGGTGTATGCGGAGAATTATGCTCGCCTGGTGTTTAACCAGGAACTACACGATCGATTACTCAACGAGGTACTAGCGGCAGACCCGGTGGTTGAGGGCATGACGTTGACCAATATGGTGGCACGGCAGCAAGCCGCAGCGCTTCTTGAAGACTCACAAGACTACTTTTAGTTGTTGAGATACCAGCAACCTAACTGAACCGCAATAAGGAACCGACATAATGCTGACAGTTTTTCAGCGCCCGGCAATCGCCTTAGTATTGCTCCTAATTAGCCTGGCAATGCCAACTTTAAGCCACGCTAAGACCTACAAAATCGCCACAGTGTCGCCGGACGGCCTGGCCTGGATGAAAGACTTGCGCGCCGCCGCCAAAGAGATCGAGGCGAAAACTGACGGTCGCGTGAAATTTAAGATTTACCCAGGTGGGGTTCAGGGTGACGACTTCACCGTGCTGCGCAAAATGCGCATTGGTCAGTTGCACGGCGGCGTGGTGGCATCGAGCTCACTGACTCGTTTCTATCCTGATCTGCAGGTTTATAGTTTGCCGCTGCAGTTTCGTAGTAATCAGGAAGTGGATTTTGTGCGTGAGCGCATGGATGAAATGATCCAAAAAGGTCTGGCGGACAACGGCATCGAGACCTTCCATTTAACAGAAACCGGCTTTGCTTATTTGTTATCGCAAACCCCGGTAAACACCCTGGCTGAGATGCAAGAGTTAAAGATCTGGGTGCCAGACGGTGACCCAATTGCCGCGCGAATTATCGAGAGTTTTGGTGTTAGTCCAATTCCTCTGTACCTGACCGATGTGCTGGCAGGTTTGCAAACCGGTCTCATAGATGCGGTTGCCGTACCGCCTCTTGTGGCGCTGGCGCTACAGTGGCACAACCATGTTAGTCATATGACTGATTTACCTCTCATGTACACCTACTCGATGTTAGCTCTGGATAAAAAGGCCACTCGTGGTATGAGTGACGGCGACCGCGCAATTGTGCGTGAGGTGATGGATCGAGTGTTTGCCAAGATTGATGCGGCCAACCGTGCGGATAACGAAAAGGCTTATCAAGCGCTGCTGGCGCAAGCCATCGAAAAGGTGGAGCCAAACCTGGACCGCCTGGAAATCTGGCGTGATCGCGCGGATCAGTCCATTGCTGAACTTGTGGGCAGTGATGAGATTAGTCAGGATAGTGTGGATACGCTCAAGGCCAACCTTGCGGAGTTTCGTAGCACCGCCGCCGCTGCAGGGCAGTAATCTATGTTCGGAGCAACGCTCCGGTATGTGCACCGGACTGAAGATGGGCTGTTAATCGCAGCATTAGTGTCTATGTTAGTCATGGCGCTGGTGCAGATTATCTTGCGTAACTTTTTTGATGCTGGATTGCTCTGGGCTGAATCGGCCCTGCGCATTCTGGTTTTGTGGGTGGCCATGCTCGGTGCCATGGTGGCAACCCGTGAATCGAATCATATTGCTATCGACCTGGTGACGCGGTTTTTACCAGTGTCCTTAAAGAAATACGCCATTCTTCTAAGCTATTTGTTTTCCGCGGTGATTTGCGGCCTGGTGGCTTACCACGCGGTTGAGTTCATCAAGTTTGAATATGAAGACCAGACCATCGCTTTCGCCTCGGTGCCCACCTGGGTTTGCCAGAGCATTATTCCCATTGGCTTTGGCGTGATGGCACTGCGTTTTACTTTTCATGGCATCGCCGGGTTGTTTCGATGAACTTTCTCGGTAGCGGTGTCCTGACTTTACTGGCGGTGCTCGGCGCGCCGCTTTTTATCATCATCCTTGGCGCAGCCATGTTGGGTTTCACCGCGGCTGAAATCCCCTTAATGGTCATTACCATTGAGATCTACCGGCTCGTGGATACGCCGCTGTTGTTGGCGCTGCCGCTGTTCACATTTTCCGGCTATTTGCTTGCGGAAAGCCAGCTTTCTAGTCGGCTGGTACGCTTAACCAAAGTATTTCTAGGTTGGCTGCCGGGTGGTTTGTCGGTGGTGGCATTTGTTACCTGTGCGTTTTTTACTGCCTTCACCGGGGCTTCTGGCGTAACCATTGTGGCAGTGGGCGCCTTGTTATTTCCTGCCCTGGTGGAAGCGGGTTACCGTGAACGATTTAGCCTTGGTCTGGTGACTACTTCCGGTAGCCTGGGTTTGCTGCTGGCGCCTTCACTACCCCTGATTTTGTACGGGGTGATTGTCCAGCAAATGGATATTCCCAATCCATTCTCCATCCAAGAGCTGTTTATTGCTGGCATATTGCCGGCGCTGCTGATGATTGTGCTGTTAACCGCGTACAGCATCTGGAGTAATCGTGGCCAACCCATAGAGAAGGGCGAATTTAGCTGGCAGGAGGCCAAACAAGCGCTGTGGGCAGCAAAGTGGGAAGTGCCTCTGCCAGTGGTGATTCTAGGGGGTATTTACTCCGGATTTTTTGCGGTTTCTGAAGCCGCGGCAGTCACCGCGTTTTACGTTTTCCTGGTAGAAGTGGTGATTCACCGCGAGGTGCCATATCGCAAATTACCCCGGGTGATCCGCGAGGCCATGGTGATGGTTGGCGGCATCTTATTGATCCTTGGCGTTTCCCTGGCATTTACCAATTACCTGATCGATGCCGAGGTGCCCCAGGCCCTATTTGAATGGATTAATACCTATGTAGACGACAAGATCACTTTCTTGATCCTGCTCAACATCGTTTTGCTTATCCTCGGGGCCATCCTTGATATTTTCTCAGCGCTGGTGATTATGATCCCCTTGATTGTGCCGGTTGCCCTGCGTTTTGGGGTAGATCCAGTCCATTTGGGCATTATTTTCCTCGCCAATATGCAAATTGGCTATTTCACGCCGCCTATTGGTATGAACTTGTTCATTGCCAGTTATCGCTTCAAGCGCTCCATCGCAGAGCTTTATCACGCCACCATTCCGTTTATGTTTGTGCTCCTGGTAGCGCTGGCGATTATTACCTATGTGCCTGAAGTGAGTTTGTTCTTCCTCGACCGCTAGGCCAATAAATTCGGGCCTGAACCGGGATTTAGCGGCGCGAAATTGGCAATTTCATCTATGCTTTATAGATGAGTACCGCAGAACCAACGAAAATGCAGAAGGCCATGGCGCAGCAAAATGCGCTGAACGCCCGGCTGCGTAAATGTCGGGTGCTGATTGTGGAGGATAGCGCCGAGGCCAGAGGCATGATGCGGGGCTTTATGCGCGATCTGGGTGTGGAGAAGATCGATCTTGCCACCAGCGGCCAGGAAGCCATTGATTACCTGCAAAACTACGCCTTTGACATCGTCCTTTGTGATTACAACCTGGGTAAGGGTAAAGACGGCCAGCAGGTCCTGGAAGAAGCCCGCTTTAGCAAGTACCTTAGTTACCGCTCCGTGTTCATCATGGTGACCGCTGAGACCACCGTGGAAATGGTCATGGGGGCCCTGGAATACCAGCCGGATAACTATCTGAGTAAGCCGTTTACTAAAAACGAGTTGCAGCGCCGACTGGAACGGGCTGTGGCCACCAAGTTGGAATACAAAGCCATTGAACAGGCTTTTGCTGCAGAACAGTATGAAAAGACCATCACTTTGTGCCAGGAAAAGATTGCCGCAGAACCGGGCGGTGCCAATCGCGCCTGGCGTTTAATGGGTGAAAGTTTGTTGGGCTTAAGCCGGTTCGAGGAATCTGCTCAGTTGTACCGCAAGGTGCTAGCAGCTCGTGAACTCACCTGGGCCAAGATTGGGCTTGGACGGTCATTGTTCCAACTCAAACAATTGCCTGAAGCCGCGCAAATTTTCACCGATCTGGTGAAAGAACAGCCCAACGTGACCGAAAGTTACGACTGGCTAGCCAAAATACAGGCCGCCATGGGTGAACAGCGGGTGGCGCAGGATACCCTGGAGGCGGCTTGTTTGAGATCCCCCAAAGCCGTGCTAAGGCAACTGGAACTAGGCCGTGTGGCCATGGTCAATCGCAGTTATCTGGTGGCTGAAAAGGCCTTTCGTAAAGCTATCATGCTCTCAGCAGATTCCTGTTATCACACGCCAGACAGTTATTTGAGTTATGTCCGGGCGCTGTTGGTGAAGTTAGATGGTACTGCCACCAAACTTACCCGGGAAACCTTCAAAGAAGCACAGCTATTCCTGGCGCGGTTACGCAAGGAATTTCCCGACGATCAGAAAGTGGAGTTTCGCGCCTCGCTGCTGGAAGGGTTAGTGTGTTTTCGGCACCAGAATTTTGCTGAGGCAAACCGCTTGATAGGGCTCAGCCAGCGGATGATGGAGAATTTTGACTTTCCCCAGCGAGTACCTCTGGCTGATGAGTATGTGGGGACATTGTCACTGGTAGATTGCTTTGATGAGGCCGAGGCGTTTGTCCACGAGCTGCAAAAACACAGTGACTTACCGGCATTGGCAAATCGGTTGCGGCAACGCATCAAAGATGGCCATGCCCGGGCTGAAAGTGAAGCGTTAAATCTTGAAGCGTTGTCGCTCTACGAGCATGGCAAAATCATGGATGCCCACGTTAAATTCCGTGAGGCTGCCAGGGCCAGCGGCGCCAGCGCGAATTTGCTGCTAAATGCCGCGCGAGTGTGCCTGGATCTAGCGGAGCGCCGCGATCTGAATCAGACCGAATGGCAAACGGAATGCAAAACCTACCTGGACCGCTTGTCACAACTTGACCGCTGCGATCATCGATTTGAGACCTTTAAAGCTCTGGAAGAGCGCTTTGCTGGGCTCTAACGACAAAATAGACTCTACCTCAAGCCCCGAATGGCCTTATAATTGCCGCAACTGTCTGCATATGACGCATCTGGGTATGCTCGGATGAATCAGCACTTGAATTAAGCATAGGGCTAGCTATATTCAGTGCTAAAAATAGTCGCGAAAACAATTGCTTAACGTCGTTTCTTAGAGTTTCTCCTGATATTGGCACGGTTTTGGCAAACTATTTAGGCTGTAACAGGGGTCACCTCCGCTAAGAGAGTAAGGTTTGTCCAGCGACACAAATGAATATCGGCGCTTGATTGAGATTGGCATTGCCATCAGCGCTGAAAAGGATATCGACAGCTTGCTGCATCGCATCCTGGCGGAAGCCAAGGGGATGTCGAGAGCAGATGCGGGCACTCTGTATCTGGTCAAAGACCAGCAATTGGAGTTTGCGATTGTCCTTAACGATAGCCTTGGCATTGCCCAGGGCGTGGACCATGACGACCCGGTTTCACTGCCCGCTATCCCACTTACAGAGCATGACGGTTCCCCGAACATGGTGAATATCGCGGCTCGCTGTGCCAATTTAAAAGAAACTATTCGCATTGATGACGTGTATGACGACCTTGATGTGGATAGCTCGGGCGTTCGCCATTTTGATACCTTAACGGGCTATAAATCCCGCTCGTTTTTAACGGTACCGCTGCGTAATTTCGCCGATGAAACCATTGGTGTACTGCAACTAATTAACGCGCGGTCAGAGCAGGGCGATTTTGTGGCCTTTTCTGAGGACACCGTGCCCCTTATGGAAGCCCTGGCCTCCCAGGCCAGTGTTGCCATGGAAAATCGTCACCTTATGGATGAACAGGCAAGGCTCCGGGAGCAACTGGAACATGAGGTGGATGAGCGCACCGAAGAGCTAAAAAACGCCTTATCTAAATTGTCGGAGGCGCACATTATTTTAAAAGAACTCACCACCATTGATGCGGTCACGGGGATTCGAAACCGCCAGTATTTTGATGAGGTGTTTGATCAAGAATGGCGCCGCGCCATGCGGCAATCCTATCCCATCACCCTGATGGTGCTAGACATTGACCACTTTAAGAACGTCAACGATACCTATGGGCACCTGGCCGGAGATGAAAGTTTGCGGGCTGTGGCTGCCGCTGTGGATGGTTTATTTAATCGTCCGTCTGACGTGGTGGCGCGCTATGGTGGTGAAGAATTCGTGGTGGTATTGCCATACGTCAACGCCGAAAATGCCAAAGCCAAAGCAGAGCAGGTGCGTAGCCATATTGAAAAACTGCCAGTGGTGGCCGACGGCCATAAAATCAAGCTCACCTTGAGTATCGGCTGGGTGTCTATTGTGCCGCGAGACGGGATGACCGCACGATTGCTGATTGCCTGTGCCGACCGCGCTTTGTACGAGGCAAAAGCCTCTGGTCGAAACCGGGTAGTAGCGGGTGATCTGGGCAAGTTAACCTAAAGCTAAAAGCCTGACACAAGACCTTCTTTGCGGTGGTCTGAGCCGCCGCAATAACCTCGATCCATCTTGTAAATGAGTTGCGCACCACCAAACAGGGATTCGTGGGAATCTAACACAATCTCATGGCCGCGCGCCTTTAGGTCGTTGCATACATCAGTGCTGGTACCGGCTTCCAGATGCACCTTACCGTCTTCTTCTAAATACCACCGGGGTGCATCCGACGCGGCCTGGGGGTTTTCTCCCCAGACATAAATGCGCACCAGCATTTGTAAATGCCCCTGGGCTTGCATATGTCCACCCATTACGCCAAAACTCAAGCTGGGCTGGCTATCCTGCATAATGAAACCCGGAATGATCGTATGGAAGGGGCGCTTGCCACCGGCCAGTTGATTAGGATGGCCATCTTCCAACGTGAAGCCGTTGCCACGATTCTGCAGGCTAATCCCGGTACCCGGCACAACAATACCCGAACCAAACCCCCGATAGTTAGATTGAATCATCGACACCATTCGGCCGCTGGCGTCCGCAGTACTTAAATACACGGTATCTGGTGCAGCGCCCAGTGCCGTAGGGTTGGGTTGGGCGCGACCAATTCTAATTTCCTGGGCGCGAGATTTCAGATAGTTTTCATCTAACAGGTCGGCCACAGTGACGCGGGTCATGTGGTTGATATCCGCAAGATGTCGTTCAACTTCAGCATAGGCCACGCGCATACATTCCACTTGAAGGTGAATCGCATCGGCTCCCGCGCTGGGATAACGTTCAATCTCAAGGTGTTTTAACAATCCCAGGGCAATCAAAGCCATTAAGCCCTGACCATTGGGTGGAATCTCATGCAATGCAATCCGTCCCAGTGACTGTGAAATCGTGCCAACCCATTGCGCGTTGTGATTGCCAAGATCTTCCATACTCATAACCCCGTCGTGGGCGGCGCAGTCTTTGACCATGGCTTCTGCCAGGTGACCTTGATAAAAACTCTCGCCTCGGGTTTCAGCAATTGAGCGTAAGGTTGCACCATGATCTGGAAGTTTAATTTCTTCACCGATCTCAGGTGCCCGGCCAGCTTTCATAAAGGTATCAATAAAGGGCTGAAACCTGGCGAAACGCTTTTGCGCTAGTTGCCAATAAAAGCCAGTTTTAGGGCCAACCTGAAAACCTTGCTCAGCATAGTGAATGCCAGCATTAAACAAGTCTGCAAATGGCAGTTCGCCGAATTTTTCTGATAGCGCAACCCAGGCACTGACAGCGCCCGGCACGGTTACCGCGTCCCAGCCTAAACTTGGCATGGCGTCATACTTCTGTTTGTAAATCGCTGGGTCCCACCCGGCCGGGGATTTGCCGGAGGCATTCAAACCGTGCAACTCGGCGCCATCCCAGACAATGGCAAACGCATCACTGCCAATACCGTTGTTGCAAGGTTCTACCACGGCAAGAGTGATAGCGGCAGCAATGGCGGCGTCGATGGCATTACCGCCGCGCCGAATCGCGTCCAGACCAGCCTCGGTGGCAAGCGGCTGAGACGTCGCCACCATGTTGTCAGCGAATACCGGCGAGCGGTTAGATCGGTAGGGCGTTTCCCAGTTCATAGACGGCTCTTGTCTGGTAGTTAAACTTCTAGTGCTTTGGCTCAACGGCCTCAATTGGGCCGCTTGCGGTCTTCCAGGCGGTAAAGCCCCCGGCAATATGACAGGTTTTAAGGCCCATATTTTGCGCCGTTAAGGCGGCCAGGGCTGAACGCCAGGCAGAGGCGCAATAGAACACAAAGGTTTTGCCTGAGGCAAAAACCTCGCGATGGTACGGGCTCTCTGGATCAATCCAAAACTCCAACATACCCCGGGGCGCGTGCGTGGCGCCTTGAATCTTACCCTCGCGCCATAACTCGCGGACGTCGCGAATATCCACGAAGGTGTAGTTGTCATCATCTAGCCGGGCAAGGGCTGTGTCTATATCGAGGGTTTCAATTTGCGCCTCGGCTTCTTTTACCATCTGCTGCGAGGAAAGGGCCATCAAGACTCCTGAAGTTGAGCAAAACCCTACCTTAAAAGCTTACCAGGGCAAATGAAAGCACTGGCTACGGGCTAGCCATCAAGCACCACAATTGATATATAAGGCGCTCCAATATTCCACTCATTTCAGGAAATGCAGTTATGAAGTTATACAACTCGGTGGGGCCAAATCCCAAGGTCGTGAGAATGTTTATGGCAGAGTTGGGTGTTCAGTGTGAAACCCAGGATGTTGATTTGATGGCAGGGGAGAATCGCCAGCCCGAACATATGGCTCGCAATCCGTCCGGCCAAACTCCGGCGTTGGAATTGGATAACGGTGATGTCATTGCTGAAATTACTGCCATTTGTGAATATCTGGATGATCAGGCTGGGCATACAGATCTCGTGGGTAAAACCGCTGAAGCACGGGCTGAAACCCGAATGTGGTCGCGTCGTATTGATTTACAGATCATGGAGCCGCTGGCTAATGGTTTCCGCTTCTCTGAGGGTTTGCCATTGTTTCAAGAGCGCGTCCGTTGTATCCCCGATGCTGCACCAGAATTGAAGGCGATTGCCCAGGAGCGTTTGACCTGGCTTGATGGTCAAATGGCCGGCAAACAGTTTATCTGTGGTGACCGATTCACCATGGCGGATGTGTTGTTGTATTGCTTCCTTGAATTCGGTGCCACTGTGGGGCAGCCCCTCAACACCGATAACAAGAACATCTCTGCCTGGTACGAGCGTGTTGCCGCGCGCCCTAGCGCCAGCGCTTAAAGCTGCGATTGTTCTAACCTCTGCAGAACCAGGGTGCATTGTGCTTTTGCCTCTGTACCTTGGAGCAGAAAAGGGTAAACTAGCTCGCAATAATAAAAATACCCAGGGCACCTGATGAGCCAAGACTCGGTTTCTTACGGCAATTTTATCCGCGAGCTGAACGTCCATCAGAACCAGATTAGTTACAACGAACTTGCCCCGCCCATAGAAACTGATGCCGAGGGTAATGAACTCCCTCATAAGCCCGCTGCGCTGGCAGTGGGTGCTGAAGATATTTATCGCCTGCTCCAACCTTACTTAAATGTCCGGTTTATGGAGCAGTTCTCAGCCGTCATGCCATTGGCTGTGTATCTAGTTTTGTTCCAGTTATTCATCTTGCGCCAGTCCGTCATGGATGCCGGCATTATCACCATGGGTCTGGTGGCGGTCATCGTTGGTCTGATGATTTTTATGGAAGGCCTAAAAGTCGGTCTAATGCCGTTTGGTGAATCCCTCGGTAATTCACTACCGGCCAAATCCACCTTGCCCACGGTGATCACTGTGGTGTTCCTGTTAGGTATCGGTGTGACATTTGCCGAACCCGCCATTGGTGCCTTGCAAACCGCAGGTAGCCTTGTGGATGTCACCAAGGCGCCTTACTTATATACCCTGCTCAATGATTGGGCGGGAGTACTGGTGCTGAGTGTAGGGGTTGG
>JBKAGC010000137.1:0-9786 GCA_046290215.1 Pseudomonadales bacterium
CAGTGAGGTGAGAAATTGCGCTACCTGTATCCTGCTTTATTGATTGTGGTGGTTACAGTCTTTGCACTGGGTTTTCTCATGGGCCGCTCGGGAGAAGATGCTAATCAGAAGTTGAATGCCAAGCGCGAAGCCAAGGTGATCGACTTCCCACAGGTGCCAGCAGGCCATGATGAGCACCACGGCACGGTTTATTCGTTGCAAGAAATCCGCGCTGAGCCAGATATTTTCAAAATGCTGTTACTTGCCAACAAGAGCATCGAAGCGATGAGCGCCCTGCAAGTTCAGCAATTTATATTGGACATCAACGATACTGAAATTGGCGCTCTGGAGAGCAATATCACCCTGATCGGATTGCGTCGTTTAACAGCGATTGATCCCATATCCACATTAAAGTTTATTGCTAGTAATCCGCTCCTAAGCAACCCTGACTATCCTGGTACTGTGGTGACGAATTGGTTATATCAGGATCCACAAGCAGCATTAGATTATGTCCAAAAGGTACAAGATCAACAGCAGCAACAACTTTATGCCCGGATCTTAATAGGTCACAAAGCACTGAAGGACGCTGGACTAGACGGCCAACTCGACCATTTATTGGGAGACAGCGCTTTTCATATCAGGACGAGAAAACAACTGGAAGGACTGGTACCCGAACAAGCTTTTGAACAGGCGCTTGGACTGCGAGAGGGCGGCTATCGGACACAACAGGTTCAGAACGCGTTGTATAGGCTGGTCCATGAGGATGCCGTGGCAGCGTTTCATAAGGTGACCTCGCTGAATGATACTGAGCTAAAAGAGCGCCTGTTACCGGAAGTTTTTCGCGCTCTGGTGACGGCGGATTTCGAACTCGCGCTGTCCTATGTGGAGGACAATATCGCGAGCAACAGTAAGCTCAAGGAACTGCTCTGGCATCTAGCAAGAGAAAACCCGCAACGGGCTATACACCTTGTTGAACAGTATGGTGACCAGCATGCCAAAATGAATTTAGTCAGGAGCCTTGCAGAAAAGAACCCTCAGCAAGCTATTGCGTACCTGGATGAAATCAATCAAAGCGATCAGCAAAGCCTGAAGAACTATGAAGCTGTCTTTAGGGTTTACCTTGAACAGGACCCTGACGCAGCACTTGCCTGGGTCATTTCCCGTTATGATCAGTACCCGATGGTTGCCGCACAGGCGTTGCGTCAGACATTTAATGAAGCCAGTGAGCAAGCACTACTGCGTGCTATGGCTAGCACTGACAACCGCGGCGTGAAAGCCAATTTATTACAGAGTCTGGTGACTAAAAAGTTAGCCGCTGGATCGGAACAAGCCTTGCAGTGGCTTGGTCAGTTTGATGGTCAGCCGGGATATAACAACGCGTTGCGAATGATTGCCAGAGATTTATCAGCCAAGCAGCCAGCACGCGCTGCAGAACTGTTAGAGCCGTTGTTACTGGCACCAGCATCGGCCCCCGCATCGGCTCCGTGGGTGGGTTCGATTGCCGTCAATTGGTACAAACAAGATCCAGAAGCTGCTTTGGTCTGGATCAACGCGATGCCTCCTTCAAAGGCGCGGGACTATGGGCTACACACGTTGGTTTTTGAGCTTCGTAACAGCAAGCCCCAGACAGCAAAACAACTTGCCTTGCAGATCAACACGGGTTACATGCGTTCCCAGGCGACCCAAACGCTCGCCATGAACTTAGTTGCTGATCCGAATAGGAGTGCTGAATCCCTGATCGAAGAGTTTCAGCTAACAGGAGAGAGCGCCGAAATGCTCAGGGATTACAAACAGGGTTTAATGTCCGCAAACTTTTAGAATCAATAGTTTTCACAGAAACAGTTCACGGAGGAACAGGCAATGCCCAGCAAAAAATTCACCTCGGTCTACCACAAACCAAATCCCAATCCACGCCATCTGATGGTGTTTTTAGACGGCACCTGGAACGATGAGAACGGCAAGGAAAATGATGGTATTACCACCAGCATTTATCGTTTATTTCGCGCCGTGCAGGGCACATTGGATGAAACTGACGTGCCCCATGTGATCAACGGCGACGGCCAAATAGCCTTGTACTTTCGCGGTGTCGGTAACGATGATGATAACGGCATGGTGGGCAGCTATTTTGAAGGTGCGTTTGGCGCGGGTGAAAAACGTATTCGAGATCATGCCTACTTGCACATCCTCAAACATTATCGGAAGGGCGATAAGTTAAGTATTTTTGGTTTTAGCCGCGGCGCCGCCTGTGCCAGGTTGTTGGCCGCTAGCCTGAACAAGCACGGTTTATACAAGTCTGCCAAAGTGCACTTTAATCGCGTTGAAAATCCCAACAACGGCAAGACCGAGACGGTATATAAGAAATACAGTGATGAGGAGACCGATAACAACGCCAATGTAGAAGTCGCGTTTCTAGGTATTTTCGATACGGTTGGTGCGTTTGGGATTCCCATTGATCTAGGGTTTAGCTTCCAAAAGGTGAACTTGTTTAAGGACATGTCTATTGCCCCTAACGTTAAACAAGTGGTGCATTGCGTGGCCATTGATGAAACCCGGGAGCCGTTTAAACCTACACTTTGCAATGCGGCGCCGCACATTGATGAGGTCTGGTTTGCCGGCGTTCACGCTGATATTGGTGGCAGCTATCGGCATCGCGAGCTGTCGGCGTACCCGGTCACTTACATGGTTAACCGATTAGATGAGGTTTTTGCGCAACAGCCCATTGCGTTCGAAGCGAAGAAGTTAGCAGAACTCACTCAGGTCAGCGATGAGGGGCCGTTCAATCTGCATTACCATGGTGATGGCGTGAAGATGGATTTTCGCCGGATCCATGTGCAGGTAGATGACAAGCCTTCTAGACGTAAACCCAAAGTGCACAGCAGCGTGTTTCGGTTGATGCAACACGACAAGGTCTTTCGAGCCGAGACTACTGACAGTTTCGCGACCGTGCAGAAGGTGCTCTATAGTCCGCGAGGCCTGGGCAAGTTTGCCGGGACGAATGTGGCGGTAGATTAATCATCGCCCACCACAAATCTTATGCTGCCGGTCTTACTGCAGACTGGCAGCGATTCTCGCCGCCACATCGGCGCGAAGTATTTGCTTGTTCTGGGCATAACCCTTACCGGGATATGCGGCCAGTGTGCTGGCAATTTCAAACGCCCGGTCTTTGAGCTGGTCTGCAGCCACAATTTCATCAAGAAATCCCGCCGCAACAGCTTCTCCTGGGTTATATAACTTCGCCTGTAGAACAGCGGTATCGATGTGGTTGCGTGGAATGCGGTACTCAACTAATTCCGAGGCAAACTTTGGTAGCGCCATACCCAGAGCTGATTCGTTCGCCCCGATCTTAAAGTTGCCCTCAAAACCGATGCGCACATCGCACGCCAGGAGTAGAAAGCAACCAGCGGCAATCGCGTGGCCGGTGCTGGCAGCCACCACGGGTAAATCCAAAGTAAATATCCGGTTTAACATCTGGCCACCGGCATTCACGAGACTTAAGGTCGCCTCAGGGCCTTTTTGAAACTCAGAAAGGTCAAAACCTGCCGAGAACTTACCTTCTCGCCCCATGATCACAACCGCTTCACATTCGGCTTCCGCTTGATCCAGACCGGCGTGCATCTCTTTGATGAACTCGTGGCTGACGGCATTGGCTTTGCCGTCGTCAAAGTGGAGCAGGGCAATGTTGTCGTGTTTGCTAAAAGGCATGAGCAGGATCCATATCAATCAAAGCAAAATAATGACACGAAGCCTCGCACTAAGAAAAGATTGCATTACCACGCTATGGGTTGGCCATCCCAGTCTAAATAGTCGACCCCTGGTTCATAGCCCAGGTCAATGCTGATACTGAGCAATCGCTCGGCGACAAATTCAGGCGTAAACAACTTGCCTTCCGGTACAGATTTTTGAAACGGTTTCGACAGCTTTGTGTCTGTGGTGCCAGGATGAAATAGCAAGAACCGCGTTTGCTTCGCGATCCTACCGTATTCAATGGCGGCGTTTTTCACCATCATGTTTAGTGCGGCTTTAGAGGCCCGGTAGGCGTACCAGCCGCCCAGTTGATTATCAGTAATACTGCCAACCCGGGCGCTAAATAGAGTGACAACGCAAGGCTGTTTACCTTTAAGTACCGGCTTTAAGTGTTTTAACCAGAGTAGTGGGATGATGGCGTTGGCCTGCATTACCTCGGCAAAACGTTCGGGTGCCAGATCCTCCAGACGTTTTTCCGGCTTCATCTCACCGTGGTGCAAGATGCCGTTACAGATATAGACTCGTGAGAAGGTGCGCTGAGTTAGCTTAGCCGCTACGCGCTTAATATCACCGTCACTGTAGTCACATTGGTGGCTTTCAATGCTGGCGCCAGCATGGTTGTCTGCATAGCGCACGGGCGTTCGGCTGATGGCCACAAGGCTCTGCTTTTGGGAGGGCTGCTGAGAGGACTGCTGGTCTAGCAGCTGTTGAATCAGCGCGGTGGCAATGCCACTCGAGGCGCCAATAATAAGTATATCGCTCATCAATCTACCGCTTCAGTTCGATGCGGCAAGTGTCGCAACGTCGCTTCCCGGTAAACAGATATGAAATGGTGTAGCGGTTGCGAGCGAAGAAAAGATACGCTGCATCAGCAAACCAACGAACAACCGGCCAGCGCAGCACTACTAGCCATGGTTTTTTATCCACTAGCTTCCAGGCCTGGTAGGTGACATCTAGACCATAAAGCATGGTGCCGTCCTCGAATTGGGCATGAAGGACTCTATCTGCGGCTGTTGGATCAATGTGGGGATACTGTGTCGTAAAATCCTCGGTCTGGATATCTGCAAAATCCAGGCGGTTGTGCTTATCCAACTCCGCGAGTTGGGTCATTTCGGCGACGCACAACGGGCAGTAGCCATCGTAAAAGAGTGTCAAACGCATGGTTTCAGTTTCGCTAATTAAAGTATGGGAGTGCAATCAGATGCGCAAGAATCACAAGACTGGTGAGATTAATTCTCATGGTCAGATAGCCTTTATCTACATCCTTTAGGAAACGCTGATAACCGACGTACTCAGTCAGCAGTAGGGCAGCATAACCAGTAATCAGCAAACCCAGTGTGATGCTTGAGAAAGCCTCTACCAGCAGCAAGCTGAGCCAAGCCAGTAGTGCAATACCGTTACTGAATAAAAATAGATACTTTGCCGCCTGACTGTTAAGGCTAATGCTGCGGCCCCACAACACGCCGCCCAGAAAGGACAGGATCACCGCACTGTAAGTACCAAACAGGCGAGAGTTATCAATCTGGAACCAGGTCTGACCAGATATAAGCGCCAGCAACGTCACCAGAAATGGAACAAGGCCGAGGTATCCCAGACTGTAGATGAGCGTTTGTGTTGGCATGTTGCTGATACGTGGTTGCATCTGCTGTGGTTCAAGTGGTGATCGGATTCTGCTGGCAAAGCGCTGTAAGCTGTTGAAATTAATAATGCAGTTGTGAATCGTTCCCATATGCATTAACCTTCGCGCTTTTATTAGGCAAGACAAGTTTATATGCACAGCAGTATCCGTTTTCTGGCGCTTCTGACCGCCTCCAGTTTTATGGCTCACACCGCACTAGCCGATGATGCCGGTATTGAGGAGGTGGTGGTAAAAGGCAAATATTTGTCCATCGACAAAGTGAACTCGGTGAAGACTCCCACGCCAATTATTGATGTGCCGCAAAGCCTCTCAATCATGACGGATATTCAAATGCGCGAGCAGTCGTTCCAGAACATGGGTGACGTTTTGCGCTACACTCCTGGCTTGTCCATCAGTCAGGGTGAGGGCCACCGGGATGCGATTATTATCCGTGGTATTCAAACCACCGCAGACTTTTTCGTTGACGGTGTTCGTGACGACGTTCAGTACTATCGCCCCCTTTACAATCTTGAACAATTGGAAGTCCTTCGCGGGGCTAACGCGTTGCTGTTTGGTCGCGGCGGTGGTGGCGGTGTCATCAACCGGGTACAGAAAAAGGCCCAACTAGATGAGCAATTCACCCAATTCAGCGTATCCGCCAACACCTTCAGTGCTTATAACGGCGCAGTAGATTCGAATTTTGCTTTAACTGATGATGTCGCTCTAAGGGTCAATGCCTATTATCAGAGTCTGGACAACCACCGCGATGAGTATGACGGTGATAGCTACGGGATCAATCCAACCTTACGTTGGCGGATATCTGAAAACACCAGCGCAGTGCTCTCTTATGAGCGGCTTGATGATGATCGTGTGGTAGACCGGGGCGTGCCTTCTCAGAACGTCAATGGTGCTCCGGATGTGCCGTTGGAAAACTTCGATGAAACGTTCTTTGGCTCTCCCAGCGCCAATTTCACAACCCTGGAAGCTGACATTTTCCGCGTCAGGCTTGACCATGATTTTACTGAGCAGTTACGTGGCAACGTCACCGTACAATATGCGGACTACGATAAGCTTTACCAAAATCTTTACGCCAGCGAAGAAGTAGTGGTGGTGGACGGCGCTTTCCCTCAGGTAGAGTTGGATGGTTATCGAGATACCACTGATCGCGAGAATCTGATTCTGCAGGCAAACCTGATTGGTGAGTTTGAAACCGGTGCAATCGGTCACACTGTGCTTTTTGGCGTTGAATTGGGTAACCAGGAAACCGCCAATGCCCGGGCAGACAATGTCTTCGCATCAAACGGCTCTGATCAGCTTTTTATTAACTTTACTGATCCTCTGGTGATCCCGGCGTTTTCCTTTACGCCGGTGGTACGAGATCGCGAATCTGAAGTGGATTTCACCTCGGTTTACTTGCAAGACCAGATCGATCTCACCGATAACTTTAAGGTGCTGTTAGGTGTACGCTATGACAGCTTTGATATAGACGTGTTCGACGTGATTGAGGCCAACGACGGTGATGCTGTGGATGGCAATTTTGACCGCAAGGATTCGGAAGTCACGCCCCGTTATGGGCTCATCTATAAGCCCATTGAGAACGTCTCTATTTATGCCAGCCATAGTGAAACCTTTTTGCCCCGTTCTGGCGATCAGTTCCTGACCTTGAACCTGGACTCGGAAAGTACTCGCCCGCAATTCTTTGAAAACGATGAGTTTGGCGTCAAGTGGGATATTCGCGACGACTTGAGCTTTACCTTCTCAATGTTCGAGCTAGAGCGAGAAAGCTACACCTCTGTTGATCCAGAGGACGCTTCGCAATTGATTTTGATTGAAGGTTCCGAAACGACTGGTTTTGAGTTGCAGTTGTCTGGTCGATTAACGCCGGACTGGCACCTCACAGCGAGCTATGCTGATCTAGACGGTGAGGTAGAAACCGCTGATGGCCTGGGTAACGACGGTAACAAGACTCGTCAGACGCCCGATAGCATGTACTCGATTTGGACCACATATCAATTCAATGAGCAGCTTCGCTTTGGTCTCGGTGCCAATTACCAGGACAGTTTCTTTGTTCGCGAAGATAATTCAGTGGAAGTGCCAGACTACATCCGGGTCGATGCGGCGGTTTACTATCAGCTGACCGGCGCTCTGGACGTGCAACTGAACATCGAGAACTTGTTTGATGAAGAGTACTTCCCCGATGCTCATAGCAACGACAACATTTCCACAGGTGCGCCGCTCAACGCACGATTCACATTGAATTACAGCTTGTAGGAATTCAAAAGAACTTTCCCGTAGATAAAGCCGGGCACGACGAGGTGTCCGGCAATCAAGCAATAGCGTGGCAAACCCTAGTGCTTGAGTGACTTCTCGAATTCAAGGTTTTCTATGTCGCGGCGGATGTTGATGATTTCATCACTGCGTCGGCGCAGTTCCTTGCTCATGAGTTTGTACTCCGCTTCAAGCTTCTCCCGCTCATTAGAGTCTTTCTTGAGGGGTATGATCCGCGCATAAAGCTGTTCAGATTGGCTCTCCAGATTAGGAATGATGCGTGACTTCAAGTCCTCCATTCGAGTCTTTAGGCGATTGATTTCTTCGTCAGTCATATTCATAACGGGCGCTCCGCAAAAAATCTACACATATCGCTATGGCCAGTTATCAACCATAATGCAGATATGGTTGATAGTATAGAGTTACACACCCACGTAGACGCGCTGTTTACGAGCGACGAGCACGGTGATATGACCGTGATTAACGACTGGCGCAAGCAGGGCCGGGCACCAGACTTTTATCTAGGTCTCACTCGCTCCGGCATGATTCTCAAGTTTCACGCCGACTTACCCAGGTCGTTCCGTCACAAGCTGGCGGAGTTTGCCAGTCAAGAATCTGCCGCGTCCTGGTCGTCACTGCAGCGACCACACTTCTGCCAGACTTATGAAGATCTGCTGGCAACCTCGGCACCGGATAAGGATTTACGAGTGTGGTTTGGACCAGCTTACTATTTTGCTGGGCCGGTTACGGGGCCCCTCGCAGCCAATATCATCAAGGTCGGACCAGAGAACCAGTTCATGTTAAACCCTTACCTGGCGGATTGGTTACCAGACGTTGCTCACGAGCAACCTATGATGGCCTGGGTGGAGCAGGGCGAAGCGCTAGGTGTTTGTGCCAGCGTCCGCTGTACTGAAACCGCTATGGCCGCAGGAGTTGAAGTGACCCCCCATGCGCGGCGTCGAGGTATTGGCCGCGAGGTGGTTAAAGCCTGGGCTCAAGCGGTACAGCAATTAGGTAAGATTGCGCTGTATAGCACTTCCAGTGACAATGAAGCCTCGAAACATCTGGCAGCGTCGTTAGGTTTACCGTTGCTGGGTACTGATTTTCATCTTTCTCTGATTCAGGGCGACTCTGGTTGAGATCGTCCCGGGGAGATTCACACCAGTGGTTGGTAACATTATGCAGAGCATTAAACGTGACGAGGTTTTAATTGAGGCGGCAGATCTCAAAACCAAACTGGACAACCCGAACTTGCGGCTATTGGATGCAACGGTTGTTATGAACCAGGGCGATGATTCGCCAAGCGCTCAGGAGATTTTTACGCAAAAGCACATTCCCGGCGCGGTGTTTTTCGATCACCAGGCTTTTAGCGACCCCAATGGAAAGTACCAGCTAACCTTACCCAGTGCTGCCTACCTCAGTGAGGCACTGGGTAAGATTGGCATTGGTAACAACAGTGAAGTTGTGGTGTATAGCACGGGCATGCTGGCCTGGGCCACTCGGGTTTGGTGGTTATTGAAGTATGCCGGGCACGACAATGTACGGGTTTTAAATGGTGGACTCGCTGCCTGGGAAGCCGCGGGCGGCAAGGTGGTCACAGACATAAGCCGTTATCCCACCGGAACCTTTGTGGCCAATATCCAGCCAGGTTATTTTGTCAATCGAGAGGGCATGGAGGCAGCCTTGCAATCGCCGGATGCCCAGGCGGTACACTCACTGCCAGAAGCAGTTTATGCCGAGGCCCATATACCCAATTCGGTTTGCCAACCGTGCACGGACTTTCTCGATAATGGCACCGCGTTGTTACCAGATGACGAGTTGAAACAAAAACTGGTGGCGAATCACGCCAGCGGCCAAACCATCACGTATTGTGGTGGTGGGGTCGCAGCTACCGTGAATGCGGTGGTATGTCGTCTTGTGGGTAATCCGAATGTCGCTGTGTACGATGGTTCTATGTCTGAGTGGGTTGGTGACGGCATGCCAGTGGCGAAGCTCAACACCTGACCCTTAGAACTCCCAACGGGCTGCGGATGCTGATAAACTGGCGTTTTCCTTGAAGTGCCTCGATGCTCCGGTTTATCCCGCCAACTAGTTTAACCCGCGCCGCCCTGTATTGGTTTGTTCCAAAATTTATGTCAATGCCCTCAGGGCGGCTTTTCAAGAGGTGCAAAGGCTCA
>JBKAGC010000138.1:0-9754 GCA_046290215.1 Pseudomonadales bacterium
TTAAAGGATTGACGACAACAGTGTGGCCGTGCCCAAAAACGACATAAACCCAGCGACATCGGTCACCGTGGTCAAAATAATAGAGGAAGCAGTAGCCGGATCTTGTCCCAGGCGTACCAATACAATCGGCACCAGCGCCCCAGACACACCGGCGGCAATCATTGATACGACCATGGCGATACCAATCACCAACGCCAACCCCCAGGAACCACTCCAAACGAACACACCAAGGCCGCAAGTAGCCGCCAGAGCAAGACCATCAATTGCGCCAATTTTTACTTCCTTGGTGAGCACAGCACGCCACTGCAAAGCGCTAATTTCCTTTAATGCCAGTCCCCGCATAGTAACTGCCAACGCCTGGGAGCCAGCGTTACCCGACTGACCTGCTACCACCGGTAGAAGTATTGCCAGGGCCGTAAACTGCGCAATAGTTGATTCAAATAAGCCGACCACGGCAGCCGCAAGAAACGCTGTCAACAAATTAATATGCAACCAGGGTAGGCGCTTCTTTACAGCAAACAGCGGGCTAGAAAGGGCGCGCTCATCAGCACTAGCACCCACCATAGTTTGCATATCTGCACTGGCCTCTTCTGCCGCGGCTTTGAACAACGAGGCATACCGAATAACACCCACCAGACAACCAGCAGGATCAACCACCGGTACTGAATCAAGCCGACAACGATCAAATATTTGCACTAATTCGTCGCGATGAGAGACAAGGCTTACGGTTTCTTCTACGGGATGAACCAGGCTCACTAACCTGGCGTCATGCTCGCTAAAGGCGATCTCTTGCATATCAGCACGACCCAGCAACACGTTATCTTGATCCACTACATAAATTGACCGGACCCTTTCATACTCCGAGCGCTTTAGCTTATCTAACGTTTGCGCAATGGTGTCGGTGCCGCGAAACTGTGCACCCGGACGCTCCATGTAGGCGCCCGCACTTTCTTTTGGAAAACTCAGCAAGTTTGCCAACTCATCTTTTGCTAACGGTGAAAGCCTAGCCAGCAATGATTCAACCTCTGCATCAGACAGACTCCGCAGGATCGTGAGCGACAGGCGTAGCGCTGATGCTTCAAGAACCGCGGCCTGCTTGTCTTCTGGCAGGTGCAGGAAAACGTCACGCAGCACCAGATGATCTACCCGATCCAGAAAACCCGCCAGAGTAGAGACAGGTAAACTAGCCAGTTCGGCGATATCCGCGGGCGCCTTCTCTACCGCAGCCGCGAGCTCATAAGGGTATCTGGTGGCATATTGTTCTAGCAGGGTACGCTCAAGCATTTATCTAACACCCCCGCGCAATAGCAATCCCAGGAGTTGACGGCACACTTCCAGGTAGCGATAAACCAATTCTGAAAACAGGTCACGATCTGCTGTTTGATTCGAATTGTCGCCAACAAATTTAGCAAGGTGATTCAGTCTTACCACACCTAGTAGCTGCTGACTTCGACTCACCACAGGCAGCACCGTGTGTTGATGCCAGAATCTCGCCGCCACCGCATCCTTCGCGGTAGTCAGCTCGTTTAATGTTGGTATCTCCTCCATAAGTTCTTCCACGGCAATCGCCTGATTCTTCACTGTCAGCAATCGCAAGGGAGACACAACACCAAGCACTTGCCGGTTTTGCGTCAGCACATAGATAGGCATCTCCCTGGTAGGATTTTGTTGGGACAACTGCTTTAAAACTGCTGCAACTGTTTGCCCTTTCGTCACACCGAGAAAATCAGTGTTTGCCAGAGCGCCCAGGGTAGCTGCGGAAAACAGCGCAAGCCGCTCTGCTACTGGCGAATCTGGACTCGCATCAATAATACTTTGATAGCGATGATTAGGAATCTGAGCAATTAGGTTAAGCAGCGCTTCATGTTCCGAGGCCGCGATGAGTTTGGCTAATGCTTCATGACTCGAAGCCGCGAGAATGCCGCGCAACTTCATGGCGTCCAAGGACTCGAGAACGTTCAGTTGCGTTACCAAAGGCAAACCACCAAGATAGTCAACAGCTTCAACAACATCGCTATCTTTCAACAAGTCTGCCACTGCCGCCGGATGGCGTTGGGCGAACTCAGTGGTAAAGCTACTCACCACCAGCACCCCTAGGATTGTGTACAACAATGGAATTAGCGAGCAGCGTAGCCGGTATGACCACACTGCCTTCTTCGCTGGCGAGCACCACAGCAGTTTGGTTAATCTCGATGATATGGCCAGAAACCTCCCCTAGCTGCAAATAGTCGCCCACTGTGTACCGGTTCAACTCCCTGGACGCCAGCATGTTTGCCACCAGGTCTTTGGAACCCAGAGCAAAAGCCAGAGATACGCTGCCAAGGACCGCTGCAAACAATACCGTGGTAAGCATCACCAGGAACTTGAGTTCGATCGCAACCTGCTCGAGGCCGGTGAGAATGGCGATCACCACCACTGAATACTGCAAGACAACTGGCAGTAATTGATTCTCCTCGCCAATCAGATTACTCACCAGGCTGCGCACCAACAGTCCTAATAGATAGCCACCGACGACTATCGTTGCCGCGATCAGCAGCCTCGGGACAAATGCCAGCAAGTCCTCCAAAGTCCCGCCGAGGCCGCTAATGCCGAGCGAGCGCAGTGCCAGGGTTAGGAAAAATATGAGGACAATAAAGTAAGCCACACGAGCAATGAATCGCGTCATTGCCGTATCCAGAGACCGTTCTGGCAACACACCTTTTAGATACCGCCCCGTAAATTGCGCCAAACTCAATACCAGCCTGGACATAAAGTAGGCGGCAACAAACCCAACCAGAACAAATCCAACTGCGAGCAATTCCGGATATTGCTCAAAAAGCTTCGCCATGAGCGGCTCCACAGGACGTGATTAACTAGCTAGTTATCACACGTTTAGGCGCCAACCTCAACGAGGAAATACCTGAACTTTGCGGCTATTCGCCAGTGAACTTTGCCGGCCGTTTTTCAAGGAACGCCGTAACACCCTCAATATTATCCTTGGTTTTGCCGGCCACGGTTTGAAGATCTGACTCCAGTTGGAGCTGCTCACTGAAGCTGTTATCCAGTGATGCCCAGTAAGCCTGACGAATCAAACCAAGGGAACGGGGACCCTCAGCCAATCGAGTTGCCACTTTTAAGCCTTCTGCCTGCAGTTCATCGTCGGCTACAACCTTGTTAATCAATCCCCATTCCAGTGCTGTTTCCGCCGGCAACCTTTCGGCCAACATGGAAAGCTCCATCGCCCGTCGCCAGCCGATGATGCGCGGTAAGATGTAGGTAGCTCCGCCGTCAGGAATTAAGCCGATATTGGCAAAAGCTTGCAGAAAGTAAGCGCTTTTCGCCGCGACTGCATAATCAGACATCACAGCAAAGCTCATGCCCACGCCAACAGCGGGACCATTGATCGCGGTAACCATGGGTATTTCCATGTTGCGCAGAAAGTTAATCACGGGATTATAGTGGGTCTCAAGGATATGCCCTGGTGCAGTTGGACCCTCTCCCGAACCACCTTGTAAATTTGCTCCAGCACAAAAGGCTCGTCCCTCAGCGGTCAACAACAAACACCTCGCACCGCTCTTTATAACCTCGCGAATGGCAGAGCTGAATTCTGACATCATTTCTGGCGACAAGGCGTTCAGAACCTTTGGCGCATTGAATTTAACAATGCCCACTTTACCCTCGGTTTCTACCAGAATGTTGTTGTAACTCATTGGGAGGATCCTTTTAAAATTCATCATCTTGAATGCCGTAGAGTAAAGGTTTCGCGGCGGAGCGCAAATGGATCTAGCACCCCCGACCGCTCGTATAGTCCCGGTATGAACCCGCCAATACACATCGCGATTATCGGCGCCGGCATGGCAGGAGCAGTGCTTGCCCATGAGTTACGGGGGGTTGCTGGAATTCGCCTAACCGTCTTTGACAAATCCAGGGGCATCGGCGGCCGCATGTCCACTCGCTACGGCGAGCATGATGAATATGATCACGGCGCACAATTTTTTACTGCTCGGAGCAAACCGTTTCAATCACTGCTCGCAACCTTAAGCGCTAGCAATGTTGTGACTAGCTGGGAGCCCAAAGTCGTCACGCTAGAAAAACAGCGTAAACCCTACAAACGACTCTGGTTTGAACCCCACTATGTAGCGACACCACGCATGAACGATATGTGCAAGCATTTACTACAGGGCATTGATGTACACCATGGCGTGAAGATTGACACCGTGACTAGCGATCAAAACCAGCACCATTTAACAGACGACAAGGGCACCGGGTACGGCCCATTCGATTGGCTCATTGCCACCGCCCCGGCAGAGCAAACCACAAGTTTAATCCCAGCCAGCGCGACCGATCTGGGTCAGGTGCAATTTGCACCCTGCTTCGCCCTAATGGTGCCCTGGCACACAGAACTACCTAACTGGCACGCGGCGACAATCAAAGATAATTGTCTCGCATGGCTTTGCTTTAATCAGACAAAACCTGGACGTACCCATAAGCCAACGCTACTGGTGCATAGTCGGGGTGACTGGGCAGAGCAAAACTTGCGGCGGCCAATTGCAGCAGTTAAGTCAGACATGCTCGACCGTCTTACTGAATTTGTCACGATTGCTGACGGCACTGAGACGGCCATACATCGCTGGCGTTACGCCCAGACCTCTCAGCCTCTGAACCAGCCCTTTTGGCTCCTGGCCGAGCAGCGACTTGCCGCCTGCGGTGACTGGTGTCTTGGCAGCACGGTGGAAGACGCGTTTAGGTCTGCAAGTGCTCTTGCGACACATCTCAAGCAGCTCCTCTAACACATTCTGACACCCTCGGACCTATGCAATGAAAGAATAGGCAATATATCGATGACCATTTTAATCCGCTGTAACACTTGCCAAATCCTTGCGTCACAGGCAGTACCTTTAAACCAACGCAAGGATTTAACATGTTACGCAAACTACTTATTATTTTTACCCTGGGCTTCGCCACCAATCTATATGCAGCGGACCCGATCTACACAGGCAAGTTCTCGAACACCGCCGTGGGCGGCTATGATACGGTGGCCTACTTCACCATGGACAAAGCGGTGAAAGGCTCACGGAAACATGCCACTCGATATATGGGCGCTACATTCCGCTTCTCCAGCGCTGAGAACCTGCAAACCTTCCTCGCCGACCCTGACAAGTACGCGCCTCAGTATGGTGGTTACTGCGCCTGGGCCGCGAGCCAAGACTACACCGCCAAAGGTGATCCAGAAGTCTGGAAAATCGTTGATGGCAAACTGTACTTAAACTACAACAGTGAGGTACAGGCGATGTGGGTCAAGGATATCCCTGGCTTTATCAAGGCGGCGGACACTAACTGGCCAGGCCTGATTGATTCTTAAACTGCTCTGCTAACAAGTGCCGCGGCGACTAACGCCCGGCACTATTCACAACGCCGCACTTGCTCAAACTGCAAAGAATTTGTCTTTCGCCCCGCAGACAGAGAAAATCATCACAGACTCAAAACTGTCATTGACAGCGCCACAGAACAGGCGGACTATCGCGACGTTTAACCCAGGGTCAACATGGATTATCAGAGCATCATCGAGGACATTTACGCAGAGTACCGTGGTCTCAGTCATGAGGGGAAAGTGGCTGACTATATACCCGCGCTTGCCCAGGTGAATCCTGACAAACTCGGCATCGCGATTGAAACCATTAACGGCGAACAATTTTCCGTGGGCGATGCTTCAGAGAGCTTTTCTATCCAGAGTATTTCCAAGGTGTTTAATCTTGCTCTGGGTGTTCGGCTCATGGGCGATAGCTTGTGGCAACGAGTTGGTATGGAACCTTCTGGCAGCCCTTTTAACTCTTTAGTTCAGCTAGAGCATGAGAACGGCATCCCGCGCAATCCTTTTATCAATGCTGGCGCCCTGGTGGTTGTGGACATGCTCCTTGACCACTTTACTGCGCCTAACGCAGAGATGTTAGAGTTCGTTCGCGACCTTCGCTGCTCCAGTATCGATTACAACCCAGAGGTTGTTGCTTCGGAACGAGAAACCGGATTTAACAATGTAGCCCTGGTGAACTTTATGAAAGCCCGCGGCAATATCCGTCACGAGGTTGATGAAGTCCTCGACGTTTACTTTCATCAATGCTCAATCGAAATGACCTGCCGCGGACTTGCCCGCTCATTTTTGCTGCTCGCCAACGGCGGCACAGTACCAGCCTCCAAAAAGCGTTACTTATCACCCTCTGAAACCAAACGTATTAATGCCGTCATGCTCACTTGCGGTTTTTATGATGAAGCCGGCCAATTCGCCTATCGAGTTGGCTTACCAGGTAAGAGCGGCGTTGGCGGCGGCATTGTCGCGGTGATACCGGGAGAATTATCAATCGCAGTATGGAGCCCGCCGCTGAATCAACGGGGTAACTCCGTAATTGGTATGAAAGTACTCGAAGCATTTACCACAAAAACAGGCATGTCGATCTTTTGAAAGTATTTAAGTGTCAATGCGACCACGTCATTTTTTTTGAGAATTCTTTGTGCACAGTTTGCAGCCACGAGTTAGCCTGGTGCCCGGTATGCCAGGGCATGCACGCCATTCGTTCAACAGGCGAACACCTCTATAGTTGCACGCACTGCGATACAGTTTTACGCAAGTGTTACAACTATGCAGTTGAGCATGTTTGTAACCGGGCAGTGGTCGCCAACGAAAACTCAGCAGATCATCCACTTTGTGATTATTGTCAATTCAATGCCACGATCCCTGACCTTGATGTGGAAGGCAATCGCGTGCTCTGGCAGCGCCTGGAAATTGCCAAGCGCAGATTACTTTACACCCTCGACCTACTCGGCTTACCTTACGGCCACGATGTCACGCCCGCTTTGTCCTTCGATTTCAAAGCTGATGTAACTCGCCCTGCAAAGTGGTGGTGGCAAATAGGTACGACGGAACGGGTCTATACCGGTCACGCAAATGGTAAAATCACCATCAATCTCATCGAAGCAGATCCTGTGAGCCGGGAAAAGCTTCGAGTATCTCTAAATGAAGCGCACCGCACCGAGATTGGTCACTTCCGCCATGAAATTGGTCACTATTACTGGGAGATGCTGGTTACTGGCGAGGAAGTGGAGCGATTTAAAAACCTCTTCGGGGACTTTGAGAACCCAACCTATAGCGAGTCATTAGATCGCCATTATACTGAGGGCCCACCTGCCAACTGGCAAAGCCAATACGTCAGCGCTTACGCTACCATGCATCCCTGGGAAGACTTTGCGGAAATATTTGCGGTCTACCTGGACATGGTGAGTGTTCTCGATACAGCACACAACATGGGCTTAGCACCTGTGTCGTTTCGCGCCTTAACCATTGAAGACATGATTCGTCAGTACCAACATCTTGGCGTTGTACTAAACGAAATGAATCGCGCCATGGGTTTGATTGATCTCGTCCCAGAGGTTTTTGTGGCATCAGTCAGAGAGAAGTTAGTGTACGTGCATGAACTCGTTCAACAAGCCATTCCGGCCGCCCAGGGAAGTTGAGCACAGGGCATAAGCCCACTGCTCGATAACACTTATTCTTGAATCCATCGTAACGTCTGGTGAGTTTTTTAATCTCAAGTCTATACCTATCCAAATAAGGACTAAGACATGATTGAGATGTATACCAAACCCACTTGCCCTTTCTGCCACGCAGCGAAACGAGTGTTCAATGAACTCGATTTGGAGTTTGTTGAAACTGATGTCATGCTCAATACAGACAAACGGTCTGAAATGTTGGCGCGCAGCGAGGGTCGAACCACCGTTCCACAAATCTTTATCCACGGCCAGGGTATTGGCGGATTTACTGATCTCGTGGCGCTAATCGAAGAAGGTAAATTTCCAAAGCTGTTAGAAGCATCAGCTTAAGGCCGGGCTAGAGTAACTCCATGGAACGAATTACTCTAGCTAGTAAGCTTTCTGCGAGGTCGAAAGGACGAGCTTATGAAGCGAAAGATTACTGGTTTTCATAAAGACGAAAGGGATGACTGGGTAGCCGAACTTGACTGTCATCACGGCCAGCATGTTCGTCACAATCCACCGTTCTTTAATCGGCCTTGGGTGGAAACCGAGGCCGGCCGCAACGAGAAGCTCGGATTTGAGTTGGATTGCGTGCGCTGTGATCGGTTCGAATGGCCTGACGATTTAGTTTTTAGCAGGCGCACTCGTACATTTGATGAAACCACCGTACCGGCGGGTTTGCTTAAAGATCATTCCACTAAAACAGGTACCTGGGGTTTAGTTTGCGTTGAACATGGCGAACTGCTGTATATCGCGGGTGATCGTCGCCAAACCCTAACGCCAGATCAAAAAGGCATTGTGGTGCCCAATATGATTCACAAGGTCGAAGCTCAGGGTGAGGTTTCGTTTTTTGTGGAGTTTTATAGTCTTTAAGTCGTAGGGGCGTGTTTTGCTTATCGTAATTTGCTGCTGACGATAAACAAACTCTTTTGTGTATTTTCCACGATACACAAACAACTTTATTCTCGAGTGCTATCTGCTACCTTGTTTCTCAACAGGTTGAACATGATCCTCGATCTTTTCCCAGGCTCCCTCAAACCAAGGCACTAGCCTGACCAGAAAACAACTACTTAGTTTATGGGTTTCCTGCGGGTTTGCTTTTCCACCTCATAAAACACCGTCACCATCCAGTCCTGATATTCCGCATTTAGCGCCTTCAAGTCGGCCACCAGGTTTTTCACGAACGTGGTTTCAATCGGCTGGCCTCGACCTGGCCAGATTCGAAATTTGATGCGTAGAATTTCTTTGTCATTCGAGTATTGTTCACGGCCCTCAACACTTGGCTCGGTCAGCAGAATACCAGGGAACTGCTCATAAAGACCCCGCATATCGGAAACGGCGAGTTTCTCCATTGCCTCCTTTTGTGCCGGCGAGCCGAGCAAAGTCACGTCGACCAAACACCGAATATAGCCGCGCGGGTAGTTCACCACATTATTGATGGTGCGATTTGGAATAAACACTTCAGCACCGAGGGCATTTTCAAGCTGAACGTAGCGCATGGTAATTTTTTTAACCTTGCCAGTTTGGCCGGCCACCTCCACCAGGTCACCGACGTCAAGTAAGTCAGAGAATATGATTGTGATGCCCATTACCACATCCTGAACAATCCCCTGGGAACCAAACGCCACGGCGAGACCAATCACAGAAGCGCTGGCAAAGTAAGCCGTCAGTGACACGTTCATCTCTTGTAAGACCAATCCCAGGGCGAAAAAATACAGCGCGAACACCATGGCGCTGCTCGCCAGCGTGATCACCGAACGGACTTTCTTTTGGGTTCGAAATCGTGCCCCGGTAGTTGCATGCTCGGCAATCTGACGCACCGCAATCACAACCCCGTGAACTACCAGAGCAATCACTATCAGCCCCAGTACTCGAACCGGGGCACTTTGTTGATTTAGAAGTTCAGTCAGCTCGCCCATCACTAGACAATCGGCGGCTCTGCGGCGGCAGCCTTTTCTTGCTCAAGATCTAAACTCTCATCGACTTGTTCAATATGCTCGGCAACCTCTTCACCGGAATCAAACATGGCAATGTGAAACAACGCCTCGCCTTCTGTGACCAAAGGTATGTTGGAGCGACCGATAATAACGCCGCTGCGGGTCGCTTCAACCACGGTTTCGTTTTCCCCCAACGGATCTGCAATGTAGCCAAGGGGGTCGCCCTCTTTTACCCAGGCACCAAGACCGGTAATGGCCGCGCCTTCGTGCGCGACACCGTCATCCCCTACGAGGGCGACGCCCGCACCGGAAGC
>JBKAGC010000139.1:0-9584 GCA_046290215.1 Pseudomonadales bacterium
TCACCAACAATACAAAGCTGCCGATTACCCCTGCGGTCGCGAATGGTAAAGGTCGCGCCAATGGTTGGAATGCTGTGTACCGTCGTGTGGGGCTGAATGCCCAGGCCGTAGTAATTCAAGGTTTCGCCGGCTTTGACTTCAGTGAGTAGGAAGTGCTCCTTGATCACCTCAGTTTTCCACCCTAGCTGACACGCGAGCTTTTCCATGGCCATGTTGTAAATCTCAATGGTTGAGATGACCTCAACCCGATGAGGCATCAGCATGAGGGGGAACATGGCGCAATGATCGTCGTGCAAATGTGTCAGAAACACTGAGGATATCTGGTTTTTGGATATACCCCTGGCATATAGGTGGTTATCCAAAAACGGGATCGAATCGATCAGCATGTATTCGCCGTTGTAGCACAGGGCGAGACCAGTACAGGGCTCGTCAACGCTAAACCCGGATGCGCCGCCAAGGACTTCGACACCCAGCTTGACGAGGCCGCCAGGGACGTAGTCTTTATTGACGCTGTAGGGTGGGGCAATATTCACATCCAGTGGAATGTCGCATTGAACCGCGCCCTGGCTGTTACTGAATTTGTATTGATCAACCCCTGTATGGTCGATTTGTAACGTTCCTACCTGAGCGCGCCCGGCGTTGAAAGGGATAATCTCGAAAAAACCTTCTACAGGAATTGGTACGCCATCAGCGTCTGCCACGGCAAGGGCATGAGATACGGCGAGCCATTCTTCTTTAAGTTCGGACTCAGTACCCCAGCGATCTAATTCTTCGCGGGTTGGGCCCATCAAAGTGAGGCGCAGCAGGCGTAATGCCTGGCTAATATCAGCTTCTTCGCCCACCAGCTTGATCTTGCGGCCCTCTGCGAGCCCCTGCGCCACAAATAGGAAGAAGTAAAAAGGGAATTCAAGATTGTTCAGCAAGGAACCATCTTTTTCTTTGACGTCAGTAATCAGCATGGCGTCAAAATGCTTGATGTTATTGAGGAGTAAGCTCTTCAATACCTCTGGTGGTTGCCCCAGTAAAACAACAGTTTTGTCATCCTGTACAACTCTACTTGCCTCGGCAGGCGCTAATACAGTTGGTCTAGCCATTGGCGATCTGTACTTTTTGTTTGAGCGTAAGTGTAACCAAATGGTCATAGCGAAGAAAGCATCAGGTTTGTAGGAATTTTGTGAGTGCCCGGATTAACTTTGCGCAGTGAAACGCCTACAATCGATTGCTGAAACGACCGTTAATTCATCTTGTTAAACCCAGAAAAAGAGTGTTTGAAGAATGAGTGCAGCAGCCCAACTTGATGCAGCCGAAAAAGATTTATTCCGCGACAGTGTCGCAAAGTTTCTTGAAAAAGAAGTGGAGCCCTATTACGACACCTGGGAAGACGAGGGTTTGTGGCCCCGTGAGCTTTGGAACAAAATGGGGGAAAACGGTTTTCTCTGTGTGGATATGCCAGAAGCCTACGGCGGTTTTGGTGCCTCATTTGAGTTGAGTTGTGTCGTGGCAGAGGAAATATCGCGAGCGGGTTACGGCGCGCTGGCTTCCGGTGTTTCTGTGCACTCAGATATTGTCGCGCCGTATATCAATAATCTTGGCAGCGAAGAGCAGAAGGCATACTGGATCCCCAAGATGGTGTCCGGTGAAGCAGTCGGTGCGATCGGTATGACCGAGCCAGGTGCCGGTAGTGACTTACAAGGGATGAAAACCAGCGCGCTTAAAGATGGCGATGATTATGTCATCAATGGCCAGAAAACCTTTATCACCAACGGTCAACATGCTGATGTCATTGTTCTGGCCACCAAGACAGATCCAAAGGAGGGCGCCAAGGGCATCACCTTGTTTACAGTGGACTGCCATCTACCCGGTTTCGAAAAAGGCCGTAACCTTGAGAAAATGGGCCTGCATTCCGGCGACACTTCCGAGCTGTTTTTTAATGACGTGCGGGTATCGCCCAGCGAAATTCTCGGCGGCGAGGGCAAGGGGTTTTACAACCTTATGAATGAGTTACCCCGTGAACGCCTGATTCTCGGAGTCGGCTGCGTCGCCGCGGCGGAAGGTATGTTGGATATGACCGTAGCATATGTTCAAGAGCGCAAGGCGTTTGGTGCCTCAGTGGCGGACTTCCAAAATACCCGCTATGTACTAGCCGACATCAAGACCGAAATTGAGTTGAACAAAGCGCTGGTAGAAAAGTATGTGCAGAAGTTCATCCAAGGCGAACTCACTAGCAGCGAGGCGTCTATTTGCAAATTAGCCTCAAGTGAAATGCAAGGTCGAGTTGCTGATCGCTGCGTGCAGTTGTTCGGTGGTTATGGCTATATGAAGGAATACAAGATTTCTCGTGCCTACCTCGATGCGAGAATTCAGCGAATTTACGGTGGTACTTCGGAGATTATGAAAGAGCTGATTTCGCGTAGCGTCGTCGGCAAGTAAAACCTAAAACACCAAAAATAGCCTCGTGAAGAAGGAAGTGGTATGCAAGTCAATATTGGGGAGTTACTGGAGCGGCGGGCCGCGCTAAGCGGTGAACATACCGCCTATGTCGACAGTGTTTCAGGAGAACGCTTAACCTTTGCCGAACTCAGTCAGCGCTGCGATGGCGTTGCTAACGGCTTACGTGAGGCGGGAGTGCGCAAGGGTGATCGCGTTGCCCTTTTGATGAACAACAGCGCTGAATTTATTGAAGCCTACTTTGCCATTGCAAAAATAGGTGCAGTGGTCGTGCCTCTAAATTGGCGTTTGGTCGCTGATGAGTTGGAGTTCATTATTAAGGATAGTGGCGCGGAGACCCTGCTTTATGGCGAGGAGTTTCTTGATCTAGCCACAGAACTCTATAGCCGTGGTGATAAGACCGACATACAGCGGTGGTATCAAGTTTCGGCAACGGGCAGTGGGGACACCTCTTTCTCTTCGGACTACCAGCAGATGCGTGATGCGAACTTGTCTGCCGCTGCAGTGAGCGGTGGTGACGACGATATGCTCTATATCATGTACACCTCCGGCACCACGGGCTTGCCCAAAGGGGTTGTTCACACGCACACCACAACCATGTGGGCATTGCTAACCATTGGTGTTTCCATCGATGGCCGTGTGGGTGATATTTACCTTGCGGCATTGCCTCTATTCCATGTGGGTGCCTTAACCCCGATCACCTTAAACGTCTACAACGGTAGCACGAGCGTGGTGATGCGCGAATTCAATCCGGTGCGCGCCTGGGAGCTGATCCAAGAAGAGCAGGTAACCACCGGCTTGTTGGTTCCGGCCATGTTAAATTTTATGATTCAGGTACCGGACCTACAGCGTTTTGACTATAGTTCTGTGCGGTTCTTTCAGTCCGGCGCATCGCCGCTCCCCGTCAGTCTCATTCGCCAATATGTGGATATTGGCATTGAGGTGCACCAGATCTATGGTCTCACAGAAAGCTGCGGGCCGGCCTGCGTCATTGATGCCGATAATGCCATCAAAAAGATTGGTTCTACCGGACGCGCGTTTTTCCATACGGATGTTCGCATTGCCAGGCCGGATGGCAGTGATTGCGATCCTGGTGAGCAGGGTGAAGTCTGGGTGCGCGGTGCCCATATTATGAAAGAGTATTGGAATAGACCGGACGCCACAGCAGAGACTCTGGTGGATGGCTGGCTCAGTACCGGGGATGTGGCATCCATGGATGCAGAAGGTTTTGTCTATATCCAGGATCGGATCAAAGACATGATTATTTCCGGTGGCGAAAATGTTTATCCCGCGGAAATTGAAAATGTGATTCTGGGCCATCCCGGTGTCGCTGAAGTCGCGGTCATTGGTCAGCCCAGTGAACGCTGGGGCGAATCTCCATTTGCGGTGGTGGTGGCGAAAGACGCAAGCCTTACTGAAGCGGAACTTTTGCAATTCTGTGACGGTAAGCTAGCCCGATTCAAACTCCCGAAAGGAGCCGCCTTTATTGATACCATTCCTCGCAACCCCAGTGGTAAAGTATTAAAGCGCGTGTTGCGTGAAGAATTTCCAGGACCTGCACCCAGCTAATGCCCCGATACGATTATCTCTGCCCTGCCACTGGTGATGTGGTTGAAGTCACTCACTCTATCTCTGTGAAGCTAACTACCTGGGGGGAGGTGTGTGAGTATGCCTCACTGTCTCCCGGAGAAGTGGCTTTAGATGAACCGGTTGAGCGCGTGATTCTCACAGCGCCCATGGCGAACATGCCGATTGGCGATGCCGGCATCAAGGATCTTGGATTTACTAAATTGGTCAAGCGAGATGATGGGGTTTATGAGAATGTCACACGCACAGGTACAGAAAGTCGCTATGCAGTGGCGGGCGACCCGTCCACTATGCCTCATCTCAGCAAAAAGCTGGGTGACTAAATGATGTTGCGCGGGCTGGTTTTTGCGTTCACCCTGGGGCTGACTTCAATGGCCTATGGGCAAATGTTCGTGATCGAGTTTGTACCTGCGAAGAATTGGACACCCGAGCGTAGCTACGAGAACCAACCAGGGATAAAGCCTCATCTCGACTATTGGCAGCAGTGGTACGTGAAAGAGGTCCTACTCATGAGCGGGCCCTTTGCCGATCAATCCGGTGGTATTTTCTTGATTAAGGCAAAAAACCGCGCCATGGCAGAACAAATGGTTGCGGACGACCCGGCGGTGAAATCTCAGTTGATTGATGCCACTGTGCGTCGCTGGCGGTTATTGTCATCTGCAATGCGGCGAGTAAAACCGATGATTATCGAGTTAGAACCAGACCAGAGCTTCAAGGTGCAAAGCGCTGATCCTGGGGCTCCGATTAATTTGCCTGGGAACTAGCGCCAGTTCGCTCAGCAATTTCTTTTTCGATCAAGAAGTCCGCAACATCCAGCATCCGTAAGTAGCCAATCGAGCCAGTGACACGAATGTGGTACTTGCCATTAACCACGAGGCTCGGCACGGTGGCAACTCGACTCTGGCGCGCTAATTGGTCCGCGCGGCGAATTTTCTCGTTGATGGCATTCGACGTGAAGGTACTGACGAAAGCCGCTTCTGATACATCACCACTAGCCAGTGCCGCAGCAAAATCTCCAGGTCTGGTAAGGTTGCGTGCAGCGTCGTGGATGAGCTTAAACATCAAGCTGTGGCCATCTTCCAGCAGTCCCAATGATTCCATTGTGTAGTAAGCACGCCCAAAATTTTGCCATTGTTGATTTGCCACTGCCGGTGTTTGGATGAGTTTGACCTTATCTTTACGGGCTTCAGCCCAGGCGTGTAGCTCATCATCGAAGTTGTAGCAGTGGATACAGCCGTATGAGAAAAACTCCATCACTTCAATGCGTTTGCCGCGAATTCGGCGAGGCTCATCAAGCAGGAAGTAATGCTCTCCTTCGACAAACTCTCCGCTGTTACTGTCGGTAATCACAACGCTTGTAAAATACAATGCAATGGCTACCACGACCACGGCGAGCCCACCGAGAAATAATTTTTGTTGTTGAAGAAACTTCTTTCTTTGGTTAGCCATGGTCAACCTGCTGACAAATAAAGCTGCATTATAAACGTATTCGCACCGGCATGTGCCATTGTGTAGACTGCCCAAATCCGGCGCAGGTGCGCCAAGTGATCAATAAAAAAGAGGATATCCCATGGCAGAAACTAGAATGCCAGCATTGAGCCTGGCTGCTGTACCTGGCCGGCGCAAGGCGACCATTGAACTTGCTGTAGAAATCGAAAAACGTGGCTTTAGCGGCATCTACGGACCAAGCCTGGGGGATTCCCTGGCCCTATGTGAAGCCCTGGCTCTGGTGACAAACGAGATTACCTTTGGCACGAGTATCATGCCTATTTACTTCCGGCAGATTGCTGACTACGCGCAAACTGTGTCCTTCATTCATGAAATCTCCGATGGCCGCTTCCGCTTTGGGATTGGGGTTAGTCATGAGCCAGCTTTAAAGCAACGTGGCATTACGGGCGGGAAGCCGCTTTCGGATACCCGGGAATTTGTTTCACAGCTAAGGGATGTGCCGCGCGCCGGTGAGTTGCCACCGATTGTGCTGGCGACATTACGCAAGAAAATGATCGCGCTCTCAGAAGAAATTGGTCAAGGTATGGTGTTTGCCAATGGTGCTCGTAGCCATATGAGTGAGTCACTGGCGGTGGTATCAGACGCCGCCCGTAACAGCGATGATTTCTTTATTGGCGACATGATACCTACTTGCATTAGTGACGATATCGAAGCGGCAAAGGCTGTGAACCGCAAGACTCTGACTTCTTATGCGATGCTGCCTAACTACCGCAATTATTGGAAGGAAGCAGGATATGTGGAAGAAATGGAAGGGATAGAAAAAGCGATTGCCGCCAAAGAGTTTGATCGTGTGCCTGAGTTTTTGACCGATAAATGGCTGGCGGATACCACCTTGTTTGGTTCCGCAAGCGATGTTCGTGAGGGCGTTGAAGCCTGGTTTGACGCGGGCATCAAGACACCTATCCTGGTGCCTTCCTCAGCGAATGGTGGCCAGATGAAAGCTTTCGAGGAATTGCTAGCGATTTTCTAAGGGCGCTTCACGGTGAAACCTTTACCTACTCGTTTGGAACATAGTGATGTCTTGGTGAGGAATGTGGTTTAGGAAAGTACCTATGAAGAAGTTTTTGATGTGTTGGCTATGTGTCTGTTTGCTGAGTCCTTTGGCCTCTGCTGACGTTGCGGTTGCCCTGGCGAATTCCGAACGCCCAGAGGTGGACCGCAACTTAGACCCCTATCGTAAACCCGGTGAAGTGCTGACGTTTTTTGGTATCGAACCTGGGATGGCGGTGTTCGATGTGTTCGCCGGTAGTGGCTATTACACAGAGATTCTAAGCAACCTGGTGGGACCAGGCGGAAGGGTTGTGCATTACAATAACGCGCCCTGGGCAGCCTTTGTCAAAACCTCAGTGGAAAAGCGCTTTGCTGACGGTCGCCTTGCGAATGTTGAGCGACGGGTGGCACCGCCCGAGTCGCTCAAAGGTCATGGGGCTGAGTTTGACGCGGCGATGTTTGTCCTCGGCATGCACGACATTTACTACGCAGACCCTGATACGGGTTGGGTGGCGATTGATGTGGGCGATTTTACCCAGGGGCTGTTTGATATGTTAAAGCCTGGCGGTGTGCTTGGGGTAATTGACCACAATGGAGAACCCGGTAGCGATGCCGCTGAAATTGGTAAAAGCCTCCATCGAGTAGATCCTGCCAGAATTATCGCTGACCTAACTGCGGTGGGTTTTGTCCTGGAAGCAGAGTCATATGTGTTGGCGAACCCGCAGGATGACAAAAGCACAAACGTCTTCATTGAAGAAAATCGCATGCGTACAGATCGCAGTGTGCTTAAGTTCAGAAAGCCTCGTTAGCGAGCTGGCATCACTTAGAAAGCCACAGTACGGGATACGATTTGATCGTAAAAATCACTGTCTAATCTTTCATAGCAGGTACTACCTGGCTTCATCACCAGCAAATCATCCTGGACCTTGTCCAGGTGATAGGCAGCTTCACGGAGCTCGTTTTTCTGTAGCTTGTGAGTGGTCGTGGTGGGCAGCTCTTTCAACACGCGAATAAAAATCGGTCTGGCGTAAGAAGGGAGATTGCTGACCACATGGGCGCTTAGCGCTTCGATATCCAGGTCTGGTAGTGCTAAACCTTCCTTTAAAACAATGGCGGCCATACCAGCTCGACCGTCACAGCCGGGGATCTCTACGCCGTACACGTTGGTGAAAATTATGTCGGGGAAGTGATTAATCAGCTCACCGATTTCGTTGGTGGAAACATTTTCGCTTTTCCAGCGGAAAGTGTCGCCGATTCGGTCAACGAATTGATAGTGCTTCTGACCCCAGGCAAAACCAACATCCACGGTTTTCATTAAATCGCCGGTGTTGAAGTATTCGTCGCCATCGGCAAAAGCGTTGCGAACGATTTTTTTCTCTGAGGCTTCCTTGCTGGTATAACCTTCAAATTTAGCGCTTTCACTAATCTCAACCAGCAACAAACCTGGCGCGCCGTCTTCAGTCACTTCAATGCAGTGGCCGTTGCTATCCCGTTGGATCTCGTCCTCGGCTACATCGTATGCCACCAGCTTACAAGGTGTAACCCCCATGCCCACGGTGCAATCCTTATTGAAAATGTTGGCAAAGCTGCCGTTGCCTTCGCTGGCGCCGTACAACTCGCCAATGCGATGAATGCCGAAGCGTTCTTTAAAAGCTAGCCAGATATCGGGTCGTAAGCCATTGCCGGCGATGGTGCGAATGGGGTTGATGGCGTCATCTTTCTGCGGCGGGCGACTCATCAGGTAACGAATAAACTCACCGATATAGATAAAGCTGGTGCAGTTATGTTTGCGAATATCTTCCCAAAAAGCCGTGACGGAAAGTTTGCGTTTAATCACGCTGGAAGCACCCACCGAGATTGCTCCGGTTAGACCTACCACCAGACCCGTGGCGTGGTACAGCGGCAAACAGTTGTACATGCGATCTTCATGAGTGATGCGAAACAGGGCTTCAGCCGCGAGACTACCACTGGGTAATATGCGCCGGTTCGACATGATGGCAGCTTTTGGTAAACCGGTGGTGCCAGAGGTGAAGATGTAACAAGCCCGATCTGCCATGGTGATTTGTTGGGTGATGGGCAAGTTATCAGTTGGGCTGGAAGTGTCTTCGGTATCTAAAGTGACGGCCCAGTTCGGTGGCGGCTCATGGTCCATCTGTTTGTCGCGGACGAACAAATAGTCTGCACCTTCTTGTAGGTTCAGGTCCTCTCGTACTTCCGCCAATGGTGCGCTGAGCTCTTGGCCGAAAATGCATTTTTTTGACTCGATAAGATTAATGCAGTGGGTTAGCTGTTGTTTGCTGAGGTTAGTATTGATCATGCCAACGGCTGCACCGAGTTTTTGGATACCCAACATGGCGGCAATAAACTCGATACGATTTTGCATAAATAGGCTAACGCAATCACCACGCTCAATGCCCATTCCTTGAAGTTTGTGTGCAACCCGATTGGCGCGTTCGTTTAGCTCTGGCCAGGTGACCTGTTCACCCTCGCAAATTAGCGCCACGGCGTTGGGATATTGGCTGGCGTTTTGTTGTACCAGTAAAGGTAGTGAGCCAATGGTTTCAGATGTGGGTGGCTTTAGGGTTGCTGCTTTGTAGAGGATCCTAAGGTCACCAAAAAAGTCTCGAACGCCCATGGGTGTTCTCCAGGCTAGATTCGTTATTTGTTGCATCATAGCGCCTGTATTGGTCAATAAACAGGGCTGCCAGCAGTGTGCTCACTGTGCTAAAAAGCATGTAAAGCCCCAACCTGGTCGGCAGTTGAGAATACTCTGCTAGTGCCCCGGGGTGTGCTCAAAAAATTGAACAAGGATAGGCTCCATGGCAGAAGTAATAGTGCGACTAAGCGAGGGTGTTGGTGAGTTGGTGCTGAATAGGCCGGCACAGCGAAATGCCTTAACCGGTCCCCTGGTACAGGAACTCACCAGGGGTTTACAGTCCTTGCAAAGTGATTCGTCATGTAGTGCCGTGGTGGTGCGCGGTGCTGAGCGCAAACGGTTTCGGGCAACACTCTCGCATCGCGATGGCGCACTGCGGGCTTGGTTGCACGAG
>JBKAGC010000140.1:0-9509 GCA_046290215.1 Pseudomonadales bacterium
AGGTCTGATGGCCAGCGCATTGATGTACATTATCTGCTTAACGGGCACGTTGCTTGTGTTTCATGCAGAGCTTGAACAATGGGAGCAAGCAAAAGCACCCGTTGCAGCTAAGCTCGATATGGAGGCTGCGGAACGAACCTTTAATGAGTTTATTGCTCGCGGTGAAGGTGTCACTCCGCATATGTATCTGGTGTTGCCGAAAGACGATTCACCGGTTGCCAGAATCGCCACGGAAACTGAAAGCTGGTTTCTCACCGAGGCTGGTGAACTCGGCGAGAAAGAAGCGAACCAGTGGTCAGAATTGCTGCTTGATCTTCACTTGTACCTACATTTACCGGAGTCCTGGGGCATGATTTTCGTGAGTGCTCTTGGTGCCGTGTTGGTGGGGCTGATTATTTCAGGATTTCTTGCCCATCCAGGATTGTTCAGAGACGCGTTTCGGTTTCGCCAGCGTCGTAACGCGCAAGTGAGTGAAACTGATTTGCACAATCGCCTGAGTGTTTGGGGCGCGCCTTTTCACTTAACCATTGCCATCACTGGTGCCTACTTTGGGCTGGCTTTGCCGCTGCTGGCCATTGTCGCGGAAGCTAAATTTGATGGCGAGCGTGAGCAGGTGGTGGCAGCGGTTTTTGGTGAAGAACCGGTTATGACACCGGCCAGTGGTTTTATTGAAATTAATGATGCGATTGCTCAGATCAAAGTGATAGACCCAGAAGCACTTCCCCTTAATGTGATTGTTCATGATGCTCATACAGAGGAGCCGTTGCTGGAGATTTATGCCAGACATCCTGGGCGATTTATCTGGGGCGAGGGTTATCAATTCACCATCAAAGGTGAGTTTATCCAGAAAGCGGGTTGGTCCGACGGCTCGATTGGCCAGCAAGTGTTGTACAGTATTTATCGCTTACACTTCGGTAACTTTGACGGTTATCTGTCAAAGTTTTTGTATTTGCTGCTTGGCCTTGCCCTCACCGTGGTTGCGGCCACGGGCACCAACATCTGGTTGAGTAAGCGTCGCAAAGAAGATGGTCTGGATGATCTCTGGGCTGGCATCGTCTGGGGCACGCCGCTTGCTCTAGCCATTTCGGCTGTGGCGACCATTTTTAGCAATACCTGGTTAGTCGAATTGTTCTGGCTAACCCTTATTGCGGCTATGGCCTTTTGCCTGCAGATAAAAAATGCCCAGGCGGCGCGGCGCTGGTTGAAGATTACCCTGGCGCTTAGCCTGCTTTTGCTGTTGGTTGCACACTATGTTGCCTTCGGGGCAGCGGCACTCACCGGCGGTGCTTTGTTGATCAACGGTCTGCTCTGCCTGGCGCTGGTATGCATATTGTTCGACCGTGAGATCCGAAGCCGTCCAGCGGCCGTCGAAATTTCTTCGATTGCCACGAACTAGGCACAAATTTTCCCTCAGACTGTCGGTCCCTGGTGTGCGATCAATGGTGTTTGCGGCGCTGCACAACAAACTGTAAACTCGCGCCCCTTCTGCTGTAAATCCAATCTTTTGTCGTGACCGCTGAAACTGCTTCGGCGGGTTCGCTCGTCTGAGGTTCTCCATGTTCGAAATCCAAGCGTCCAAAGTCACTTCGGTGAAAAATGACCTGTTGTCAGGGATCACCGTGCATCTTGCCCTGGTACCCGAGGCCGTTACTTCGCTTTTGTTGCTGGCGTCGATATTGTCGGGCTGTACCGGCATTTATGGTGGGCTGCGCGGCCTGCTTGGCAATCGTCCCGGCTGATATCTGGTGCCACGGGTGAACCAGTGGTGATGGTGGCGCCTGCAGATCACGGCGTGCAGTATCTGTTCGCAGCTGTAGTGCTCATGGGCATTCTGCAAGTCATGCGGGGTGATGCTGGGTAAAGTTATTCGTATGGTGCGCATCCGGGATGCTAGTTTGTTAATGGTCTGGCGATTGTGATTTTCGCCAGTCATTTCAGTTTTATTTCCGGTGAGCGAGTACTCTTGAGGGAGCATTTGGATGTGGCCTGGCTGGCCACATGATTGCTGGGGCTGGTGGTGTTAACCATGCTCATTATTCATTTTCTGCCGATGTTGACCCGCCGGCTTCTTCGTTGCGGCGATTCTAGTGGTCAGCGGTCTGGTGTTTGGTCTCAATTTGGAAACTCGAGTGGTGGGTGATATTGCTTCATAAGTGGGTCGCTACAACTTTGGATTACCCGCTGTTTTTACGTTGGAAACTCTCTGGATTATCTTGCCTTACTCTGTGGTGCTGGCTGCCATAGGCTTGATTGAGTCTTTGCTGACCTTGCGCCTGGTTGACGAGGTGACCGAAACTCGCGGGCGCGGTAACAAAGAGTGTGTTGCGCAGGGAATTGCTAACACCGCCACAGGCTTGTTTGGCGGTATGGGCGGTTGCGCGATGATTGGTCAGAGCATGATCAACGTCAATTCCGGCGGGCGCGGTCGACTCTCAGGCATTACGGCGGCCTTGTGTTTGCTCTTATTTATTCTGGTGGCATCGCCTTTGATTGAGCAAATACCCATTGCTGCCCTGGTGGGGGTGATGTTTATCGTCGTAATTGGTACTTTCGAATGGAGTAGCTTTCGTGTCATCCGCAAAGTGCCGCGCAGCGACGCCCTGGTATTGATATTGGTTTCAGGTGTCACCGTGGCCACAGATCTGGCGGTGGCTGTCGTGGTTGGCGTGATTGTCTCGGCACTGGTGTTTGCCTGGGAGCATGCGAAATACATCCGCATAGATGCCATGCAAGACCACAAGGGCTCCACTGTGTATGCGGTAACCGGTCCGTTGTTCTTTGGCTCGGTGACCTCGTTTCTCGACCGTTTTGATCCAGCGCAGGATAATGATGATGTCATCATCGACTTTGCGCGGTCTCGAGTGGCGGATCACTCCGGGTTAGAAGCAATCGATACATTGGCGGATCGTTATCTCGCAGCGGGCAAGACCCTACATTTAGTTCATTTGAGCGATGAGTGTCGCCGTTTGTTAACTCGCGCCAAGGGATTGGTTGAGGTGAACGTGATCGAAGATCCGCAGTATTTTGTGGCGGATGATGCGTTGGCCTAGCTCCATGAGCTTTAAATGGTAAACAGTCTGGGGCGCGGCTTCAATTGCCGGTTGCGATACCAGAGGGTATTTTTCTACCATGATTAGTACCGTTTAATATCAAGCGGTCACCCTGGGTGATCGCTGCTTGCAAAAGCTAATTTGCGTTTCTAAACCGGAGTGGTGTTGCATGCGTTACGTTCCTTTTGCCCTGGTTATTGCGCTGACGATTTTCTTAGTGCTTGTAGCCGCGCCCTGGTGGTTGCTATTGCCGTTTGTGGCTTTGGTTGTGCTTGGGCTGATTGATCTCAATCAGCAATCCCATAGCTTGACCAGAAACTACCCATTGATTGGGCATCTGCGCAGCCTCGCCGAGGCCATCCGAGATCAGGTACAGCAGTACTTTGTGGAAAGTGACACAGATGGTCGGCCATTCGACCGTGAACAGCGTTCACTGGTTTACCAGAGAGCAAAGTCGGAGCGAGATACAGTGCCGTTTGGTACTGAACGTGACGTCAATGGTAAAAACTATCGCTGGATAAATCACACCATGATGCCCACCAGCATTGACCCGGCTTCTTTGCGTGTCCGTGTTGGCGGGTCAGTTTGCGAGCAACCTTATGAAGCCTCGTTACTGAATATTTCTGCCATGAGTTTTGGTTCCCTGGGCGCTAACGCCATTGGCGCGCTAAATCGCGGCGCCAAACTGGGTAGGTTTGCCCATGACACGGGCGAGGGTGGTTTGAGTCGCTACCACCTCGAGCAAGGTGGTGACCTGATCTGGGAAATTGGCTCTGGTTACTTTGGTTGTCGGGATGCAAACGGTCAGTTTTGCCCAGAGAAGTTTGCAAGTAATGCAGCCAAAGCCAATGTAAAAATGATTGAAGTGAAGCTTTCCCAGGGTGCAAAACCTGGACACGGCGGCGTACTGCCAGGTGCTAAGGTGAATGGCGAAATTGCCAGGGCGCGAGGTGTGCCTGAGGGTGTGGATTGCATTTCGCCGGCAAGACATTCTGCGTTCAGCACGCCTCAGGGTCTAATAGATTTTTTAGCGGATTTACGCCGATTGAGCGGCGGTAAGCCGGTGGGTTTTAAATTTTGTTTAGGTCATAAGGCAGAATTCCTGGCTGTGGTTAAAGCCATGTGTGAGAGTGGCGTGGTACCTGATTTTATTGTGGTCGATGGTAAGGAAGGTGGCACAGGTGCTGCGCCGGTGGAGTTTACCGACCATGTGGGCACACCGCTGGTTGATGCCTTGCATTTTGTTCATCAAGCTTTAACTGGAGCTGGCATCCGCGATCAAGTGAAAGTTGCTGCGAGCGGCAAGGTGGTTTCGGCTTTTGATATGGCGGTGTGTTTTGCCCTGGGCGCTGACTGGTGTAATTCCGCACGAGGCTTTATGTTAGCGCTGGGCTGCTTGCAGTCCAAAAAATGCCACACCAATCATTGCCCGGTAGGTATAGCCACCCAGGACCCGGTCCGACAACGAGGACTAGTGGTAGAAGATAAGAGTCAAAGGGTGGCGAATTATCATGGCGCAACCATGCACGCTTTAGCAGAGCTAATCGGCGCGGCTGGTTATTCGAGCCCAGAAGATTTTTGTCTCGACGATATGGGTTGGCGCCACGGGGATGATGCACCGGAGTTTAGTCGGTTGTGGCCCGCCTTGGAGCCCGGAGCCCTGGTTTCTGGTCATGCACCTGAGATCTGGCAATCCTGCTGGACTGCTGCCAGTGCGGAAACATTTGCCTCAGCAGCGGTAAGTAAGGGGCGAGAGTAGTCAGAGGGAGGGAAAAAAGTTGGCGTCAGCAATCAAACGGGGGGAATGAGAGCTGACGCCAGGAAGGCGGTAAATCAGTTATTTAGCCGCGAGTTTTACTTCACCATCAACTGAAAGCGAGCGTAAGTGGCTCTTGGTCGCCTTGCACTCGATGGTTTGTGCAGCGGCTGACTCCAGGGTGATGTGATAAGTGGAATGTACCAGCAGTGGCTGGCGTACTTTTTCCAGGGAGAAATTTTTCTCACCGGTGATCTTGTTGGCTTCTTCAGCGCATAACTGAGCTGCTTCTTGTGAGTTTGCAGCGGCAGTTGAAGCGGCAGTGATGAGAAGTAAACTAAAAATAGCTTTCTTCATTGGGGGTTCCTATCTGGCTATTGGAGCTGCGCATTCTAGTCATGCTGGCGTTACGAATCAGTCCACTTCTTGCACATTGAATTGGCAAAAAAGCACGGAGTCTAAACTTTTCTTAAATAGCCGGTGTCTGTGCCTCTATAATTAACCTACGTAATGCTTACGTGACTTTGGAATGTAAAAGATGGAGAAGAATCAGCTCGATTGGGGTGATTTGCTGTATTTGTACACACTAGCGAACAGTGATTCGTTGATGGATGCGGCGGAAAAACTTGAAGTGAATCGCACTACTGTATCGAGAAAGATAGAAAACCTTGAGGATGCTCTTGGCGCTAAACTTTTTATAAAAAGCGGTCGAGAACTCGTCCTCACAGACTTTGGCCGGAAGGCCTTGCAGTCCGCGGAAATGGTAAAAGACCAGGTGGGCAGTTTGCAAAGACATGCCAGGGATGATGGTCAAGAATTGGCTGGCCTCGTCAGAATTACGGCAACCCCGAAACTTTGTGCGTTGATTGAACCAGAATTGAGTGCATTCTTGGCAGAGAATCCTGATGTCATCATAGAGCTAAGCGCCTCCATGGCCGCCGAAGATCTCGAAAAGTTAGAGAGCGACATTGCCCTGCGGCTGACCAAATCGCCGCCAGAGGCACTCATTGGTGCGAAGCTGGCCGATCCTGCTTCCGCGCTATATGCCAGTCGAGACTACAGCCGGGAAATTTTACCCACGAATCGGTCTGCATCGAATCTACGGTTTATTGATAGTGTCGGTGCGCTCGCGGCAAAGGGCTGGCTCGAGACCGAGCTGAACTATACGCCCAATATTGTCATGCGCTGTAATTCCACTGACCTTGTGGTGCACTATGTTCGTTCCGGGGTCGGAGCAGCCTATTTGCCATGTTATGTAGGTGAATTGGACCCTGAATTGGTGCGAGTGAGTGAAGTGCGGCGCTCCAAGGTGGCAGACCTCTGGCTGTTGTATCCAGAGCAGTATAGAGACACCGTTCGAATTAAAGCCGTGGTGGAAGTGCTAAAAAAATCAATTCAGCGGCTAAAACCAATGATCGAGGGGCAGCAACTGCTCTAGCCTGCTCCTGGTGAACAGGGGAAATTATCTAAATTGGCACCTTGCGAGAGGCTGATTCTGGGAGACCGTCTATCCTTAAGGGATACCATGATTTGTTTCCTTGTAGCAGCGCAGTGACTCTCAAAATCAAAGCCAGCCAGCTTCGCCCAGGCATGTACCTGACCAAATTAGGGGGCTCCTGGATCAAGCATCCGTTCTTGCGGAGCGCCTTTGTGATTAAGTCCGCTGAAGATATCGCGAAGATTCATAAGAGCGGCATTACTGAAGTCTGGATAGATCCAGACAAAGGGCTAGGGCTTGAGCCTGAGACGCCTTTAGACCCCCAGCCCGAGCCACAAGCTACCGCGACTCCCAGGAAAGTGAAAACGCCGACTCAAGCGCCAGTGTCTGTAAAAGCGGAGCTGAATCGAGCGCGAAAAATTTGTCTCGATAGTAAAGAGGCTGTCTCTAGTATGTTTGCTGAAGCCCGCATGGGGAATGCGGTATCTGCAGAGCAGGCTGAGCCACTGGTGCAGGAGATCGCCGAGTCGGTAACGCGCAACCCTGGCGCTCTCATTAATGTTGCGAGACTAAAAACCGTTGATGATTACACCTATATGCATTCAGTTGCCGTATGCGCGTTGATGACTAATCTAGGTCGGCAACTAGGCCTGGAGGAATCGTTGCTGCGGGCTGCGGGTATAGGTGGTTTGTTGCATGATCTGGGCAAGGCGTTGATGCCGTTGGAGGTGTTAAACAAACCGGGCAAGCTCACGGACGCTGAGTTTGCCATCATGAAAAGTCATCCCACGCGCGGCTTTGAAATGCTCAAAGAGGGCGGTACCAATATCGAGCCTGTATTGGATATTGCGCTCCATCATCACGAAAAAGTTGACGGCTCGGGTTACCCGGATGGTTTGTCTGGCGATGACATCACGCTACTGGCAAAGATGGGTGCCATCTGTGATGTTTACGATGCCATTACCTCAACCCGGCCCTACAAGTCCGGCTGGGATCCGGCCGTATCTTTGCAGCGAATGGCCTCGTGGCAAGGGCATTTTGACAACGACCTATTTAAGGCGTTTGTTAAAAGTGTTGGTATCTACCCGCTCGGTTCTCTAGTGCGTTTGGAATCCGGGCGGCTTGGCATTGTCATGGAATCGAACCCGGAAGCGATATTGACGCCGCAAGTTAAGGTTTTTTATTCAGTTAAGTTGCGGCAGATGATTCCGCCAAAGTTGCTGGATCTTGCCAATAGCCGGAATCAAGATCGCATTACCGCAGTAGAAGACTCTGCCAAGTGGGGCTTTAACAACCTCGATCAACTGTGGGTTGAAGGTTAGCCCCAATCCCCGATTGCGCTATGATGTGGCAATCATCTAAATGGGGAGACGCTAGTGCAAGAACTCATTGCTGCCCTAAAGAGCTGTTGCTCTGATAAAGCGATTTTGAACGAGCTGGATTTGCTGGATCGAGGTTTACCAAAAAGCGTTCAGCCGGGCGCGATTGTTAGACCAGCAAACACCGAAGAGTTGTCCTTAATTCTCAAGCACTGCAGCGAGGTTAAACAAACCGTGGTGCCTCTTGGTGGTCTTACCGGGCTAGTGAATGGCACTGATGCTGGTCAGGACGATCTGGGCTTGTCTCTGGAGCGGATGAATAAAATTGAAGAAATTGATCTAACGTCTCGAACCATGACGGTGCAGGCCGGTGTGCCACTACAACTCGTACAACAAGCGGCCGAGGCAGAGGGCATGATGTTTCCTCTGGATCTTGGTGCTAGAGGTAGTGCCACCATCGGCGGTAACGTGGCCACCAACGCCGGGGGTAATCGGGTGATTCGCTATGGCATGTTGCGTGAACAAATTCTTGGTTTAGAAGTGGTGCTGGCTGACGGTACTGTGATGTCTTCCATGAATAAGGTCATAAAGAACAACACAGGGTATGACCTCAAGCAGCTATTTATTGGTTCAGAAGGAACCCTTGGTATCGTCACTCGCGTTGTTCTGAAACTCCGCCCGCTGCCCACGAGTCAAAATATGGCCTTTGTCGGTGTTAGTTCGTTTGATCAAGTGACTCATTTTCTGACAGATATAGAAAGGCGCTTAGGCGGCAATGTTACTGCCTTTGAGGTAATGTGGCAGGACTTTTACAAACTGGTCACGACACCACCCGCGAAGGGTATTGCACCCCTGTCCCAGGACTTCCCATACGTCATTTTAGTTGAAACCATGGGCGGTGATAGTAATGCTGACTATGACAATTTTGTGGCGGCACTAGGAGCTGCGTTAGAAGGAGGCGTCATTGATGATGCCGTGATCGCTTCCAGCCAGGGTGAACGAGACGCCATGTGGGCTATTCGTGATGATGTGCATCAGGTCGCGCAAAATGCGCCGATTACCACCTTTGATGTTAGCGTGCCCCTTGCTCATATGGAGTCTTATGTGGCTGAGCTAAAAGCGGCCTTGACAAGGGCGTGGCCGGATCACACTTGTATGATCTTCGGGCATCTTGGTGATAGTAACCTACATGTGATTGTCGGGGTGGGTGATGGTAGTCGAGACACAAGAGAGCAGGTGGTTAACGCGGTATATGCCGGGCTGCCTGACCGGGGCGGTTCTATCTCCGCGGAACATGGTATTGGCTTACAAAAAAAGCATCATCTAAACCTTAGCCGTAATGAAACGGAGATAATGCTGATGAAAAGGCTAAAGCTCGCCTTTGATCCCCAGGGCATTTTGAATCCTGGGAAAATATTTAGTTTGAATTATTCTGTTTGATCGGTACTTGCCAGGCGTTGCTAACTGAAGCGCTCGCCAAGAGCGCGGTTAGTCTACTAGAATGTGCTGACAACAAGCGGGTGAGACCGGACCATGACCTTCACCATGGAGAAGAATGGAATCGTGCACGTGCTGCGTCTATCAGGTCTGGTTGACCTTGAAGTGATGAAGGCGGCCGGTTCTGCAGTGGCTGAGGTACGTTCAGCGCTGCGTCTCTGGGTGTTTGAAAACGCGACTGTTGAGCTTAGTCAGGAAGATATTCGCGCCGTCTCGGAACATGCTTCACAACAAAAGAACGTTCCAAGGAAAATCGCCATTGTCGCGCCCAGTGATCTGATCTATGGCTTATCGCGCATGTATGGGGTGGTTCGAGAAAGTGCTGCTAGCAATACTCTAGAAATTCGGCCGTTTCGATCAGAACATGAGGCGATGGCGTGGTTGTTAGAGCAAGATGAATGATGCATCTGCATGTCTTTTTCGGTAACCGCGCTACGCTGCTCTAGGCA
>JBKAGC010000141.1:0-9400 GCA_046290215.1 Pseudomonadales bacterium
ATCAACTTACCACGACTGGCTATGAGGAATCAGCACGGCAAGCGGTGCCTGGACTTAAACCACACTAATCAAAATACTGAAATTATTTGTAATGCAAACAAGACCAAAGTGCTAACCAATGCAGCCAGGGGAAACAACATAGGCACGGCAAAAGAGTCACCGTTGGCACCGTGTTTTACCTTTATGCGAATCAAGCTTATGTTCACAGCCGCAAATACGGCTAACATCAGCGCGCTGGTAATGTGGGCAAGATTGATCATTTCAAAGGACAAGGCAAGACAAACCACCACGCCACAGGCGAGCCCAGTACTCAATACTGGAGTGTTGGTAGTATTAGACAACTTGCCCAATATCCCAGGTGCCAGGCCTCGATCTGCCATGCCGTATAGCACCCTCGCGGACATGATCACCTGGACAATTGCACCGTTAATAATCGCCACCATACTAATCAAACTCACAAGATTCATCACGCCCGGCCGATGGCCCACCATGGTGGCGATCGGTGAGGTACTGGCCGCAAGTAAGTCCAGATCAATATGCAATATCGCCATGGTGGCAACAGCAAAATACAGCAATGACGAGCCAATGACGGCAAGCAGCACACCCCATGGCATGGTCACGCGCGGTTCGATCACCTCCTCTGCCACATTCACCATATCCTCGAAACCAATAAAGGCATAAAAAGCGATAAACGCCGCACTAAAGATAGGCACCAGGCCAATTGAGGTATCAAAGATGACGCCTGGCTCTACTCGCATGGGCAATTCGCTAGCGAAGACAGCCACCAGTAGCAAACCAATGACTTCCAATAGAGTAATGACAGCCACCATAACGGTGGACTGTTTGATATCAGCGCTGGCAATCAAAAAGATCGCCAGACCCAGACCGATAATAATCAGGTCACGGCTTAAGCCCACATAGATTTGAAAATATCCCACGAACCCATGGCATATGACGGCTGATGAAATCGCACTCACCCCGAGCAAGGTGACAGCCATTAACTTCGATAACCATGGCTGCCCGAAAGCAACATCAATAAAAAGCACCGATCCTGCGCTCTGGGGGTACCGGGAACTGAGTTCTGCGTAGGAGATGCCGGTTAAACCCGCAATAAAGCCTGCAAGCAGAAAAGCCAAACCCATGCCTTCACGAGCGATGCTTGCCACCTCGCCCAACAAGACATAAATACCCGCACCAATAATGCTACCAAGCCCATAAAACGTCAGCAGCGGTAAGGTGATTTTTCGTTGTAGCGGCACAATACACTCACACAGCTAAAGGTGATTGGCCACAACATAAGTAGCCGTAAACCAATTTTTAAGGCCATCTGCCCGTACGGATTCAGCAACAGCAGTTGCTTCCAGGTAACAGGGATAGAGCTTGATTAAAAGTCTGCAGGTTTGAGTACCAAAACGTCACAGCTTAGAAAATCCATTACTTCCTGCGTTGTACTGCCAATAAAAACGTCCGATAAGAGGCTCCTTGAAATCGCCCCCATGGCGACAATGTCCGCGTCGATCTTTTGTTCCGCATCACGCAGGGCGAAAGGCGCTAGATCTTCAATGAGCAGCTGCCTTTCTTCTGGCACACTAAAATCTTTCATTAACTCGGCAAAGGCTTGCTGATGTTGCCTTTTGACATCCCCTGGGAAGACACCTGAAAGGGCAATGGGATGATAGGAGTGAACCGCATACACTTCACCGCCAATGAGTTCGCCAAGATGCTCACACATATCCAGTATCTTATGATCTAAACCAGAAGGCTTATGCCGGGCATGCTGCGGGTCTACCGCCGCTAACAAGGTGGGACTTCGCTTCCATGGTGTGTCTTTGGCAAGCAACAGGGGCACGGGACAAAGCCGAATCAACTGCCAGTCATCAAAGGTGAGCATGAGTTTCGAAAGCGTATCCCGCGGCTGTAGATGATAAATTACCAGGTCCACTTGCTCACTTTCTACCTGATCAATCACGCCTTGATAGTTCGGGTAAGACCAGGTTGCTGCGGTAGTCACGTTGAGCCCATTATCACGCAGTGGCTGCGCGATCTGCTCTAATGCTTCAATTCTGTCTTTGATCGCTGCGGCCTGGATCTTCTCGATATCCCCGGCCTCAAAATAATACCCTTCAATCAGATGCTGATCCTGTTCGCAGGAAAATAGCTGTAACTCAAAATCATCGCTGCGGGCTAACTGCAGTGCCTTGTCCAGAGCGAATTGGTGATCGGACTTTGAATCAATAACAACCATAACTTTCTTGAACATAATGACACCTTCATGGTGAGTTGATGACAATAGTCTGGCGTACTAAATGGCCACCGACATTGATTTGGGTCAATGGTAAGACGGATTATTTTTCTACTAGCTTGCTGTAGCGTCTGCTCAAACCCTAATAAATCCGAGCTAAGCAACGGTTTACAATCTAAATTTCGTCAGCACGTACCAGGACTCTGGGGCCAACAGTGCATTTGTCTGGTGCTTTAGTCCGAGCCAGTGCAAAATCCTTGTTACAAGCAACAATCATCCAATCAGGTTTGTGAGCTAAATAGTTGTGAAGTTTAAAGTATGCATGATCGGTAGCTATGCAGTTGGTAAAACAAGCCTCGTGGAACGTTATGTTCACACCATCTACAGTGATGCATACCACACGACAATCGGCGTCAAAATCGACAAGAAAGAGCTGACTCTCGATAATGAGCATCACACTTGCATCATTTGGGATATCGCCGGCGAAGATGAATTCTACACAATACGCAACGCTTACCTTCGTGGCATGGCAGGTTTTCTCTTAGTGGTTGATGGGACCAGAAGGGCGTCCGTGGACACAGCCAGAGAGATATTGCAGCGATTGGAAACAGACTATGCGAATGTCCCCTTTGTGTTGTTAGTTAACAAAGCCGACCTTATGCCTGAATGGGAAGTAAACGCCCATGATCTCGCTGACTTATCAGCACGTTCCATAGCCACGTTTGAAACCAGTGCGCTTAGCGGAGCGCATGTGGACGAAGCATTCGAACGTCTCGTGCGGGAAATGCATCGTGTCTAGCCTGGCTTCGCTGGCAAACAAGCGATTAAACATTGTTAACCTGGCAGAAGTTAGCGAAGGGATGTTTCTTGTGGAGGAAGAAATACCTAACTGGTTATTGCGGTTTAATCCTGACCTACAGCCCCAGACCAGCTTTCTTCTTGCTGACGTGTTTTTATTTTTTGACACTTTTCTTGAAGAACTCAAGCAAACCCTGCTCACCGACCCAGAGGCAATTGTGCAAAGCGGCCCCTGGTCGGAACGAGACAGTAGTGGGATTGAACGACATTTGTCCGCCAGTGCGTTTCTGAACGAACATCAGCTACTCATCCAAATACAGTTGATCGACGAATCCAGACGATACCATCAAGAAGTGTTTCAGCAGGCACGGGAATACAGCCTGGCCTTTGAAAAAGTGGCCAAGGAACGAGAACGCAAGGAGGTACTACTGCATATGATAGTGCATGACCTTGCAGGGCCACTGACATCAATTTTTGGCGCTCTAGAATTGCTACGAGGGGATAGCACCAGGATAGATCTCATTGAAATCGCGTTGCGACAGGCTGGCCTACAAAAACGGATGATTCAATCCATCCTCGAGACATTTTCAGCTGAGTTCAAAGCCTTCGATCCAGCATTGTTGCGCTACGAAACCGCGCCACGCTTGCGACAAATTCTTAAGGACCAGAGAGACAGCTTTAAGGCAGCGTTTGAGTCCAAACATGTGAAACTCGAATTTATCGATGACGCCGAGGATAAAGATGATCTCCCTGTGATTGCTGAAATCGACTATCTAGAACGAGTACTTTCAAACCTCCTGGAAAACTCACTGCGGTTTAGCCCTGAGGGTAGCACTACATCGATCAGGTTAAGCAAAGACCAGGATCACTATTTGATTGCTGTCTGTGACCAGGGCAACGGCGTGCCGGATGAGATCAAAGCGCACATGTTTGAACTATTTAGTGGCGGCGCAGATTTTGAAGGCAAGTTAGGCCTCGGATTATATTTCTGCCGCATCGCCCTCGAACGTTGGGGGCAAACAATCTGGTGCGAGTCACCGAGCAGAGAATCACCTGCAGGGCCAGGCACTTGCATGGTCTTTACGCTAAAGCCATTGCCCTTGTCTGATGGATAATGGGGCTAACTAAAAGCTCGCCAGGCTCAGAATCCACACCCATTAGAAAACGATCGCTCTCGCAATCGGCGCAAACCCATCTCCAACACTAGTATTCAGTGATGTTGATGTGCCGGGGCCTCTCTCGTTGTGAGTTAGATTGCGGTGGCTGCATGGCTATTCCGGTCACCAGAACACAACAGGTGGCATCAACAAACTAACCTGGTCACCGGCCACGCCTGCACTTCCTCAAGGTCCAGCAGCCCCCAGGAGACTCTGCGAGAAGACTTTAGTTAGCCGTGTAATTCGAAATATTGGCTGTTATATTCAAGAAGCTACCTTTTCCTGAGTATACCGGGTGACTGAAAACAAGCTCCCTCTCGCGACCAAAATGTTTTGGGGCGTGGGTCAAGTGGGTGAGGGCGTGAAAAATGCGGCCTTCAACTCTTTTCTACTTTTCTACTACAACCAGATTCTTGGGGTCTCTGCTACTCTCACAGCATTAGCCCTTGGCATCGCCGTGCTTTGCGATGCAGTCAGTGATCCACTGGTGGGTAGCGTATCGGATCGCTTTAGATCTCGCTGGGGGCGTCGCCACCCCTTTATGACAGTGTCAGCATTGCCCCTGGGCATCACGCTCTTCCTACTATTCATGCCGCCCGAAGGTATGAGCGAAATGTTCTATTTCGGCTGGGTGTTGGTTTTCTCTATTGCCGTACGAACTTTTTTGACGCTATATCATATTCCGCACCTGGCACTTGGTGCTGAAATGGCAACAGATTACGCGGATCGTAATACGCTGTTTAGCACAGGTCTGTTTTTTGGCGCGCTGTCGGGTTACGGGTTTTATTTTGCCATGCTGACCTTCGTCTTTCCGCCTCAGCCAGACTTACCCAACGCATGTAAATGCCGATGGCTATCCTATGATGGCAGGTATCGCTGGCTGTATAGCGTTTATCGCAATCATGATCTGTGTCTGGGGAACCCGTAGCTACATCCCAAAACTGAGTATCGCAACCGACGCCAAAGAGCGATTAAGTCCAGGTCGATTGTTTCGTGAGTTGTCGATCGCCTTCAAGAACAAATCCTATCGATCTATATTTTTTGGTTTGACCCTGGGTGCGATCGTCCTTGCAGTAGAGGGCGCGTTTACACCGTTTATGGGCATTCACTTCTGGGGACTCGAAACGGATCAGCTGCGTTTGATTCCCATGGGTGTGTTGGCGGGGTTACCGGTAGGTGCCGTCATCGCCGCGTATCTGGTTCGCATCATGGACAAAAAGTGGTGCCTCGTCCTACCGGCGGCGGTTTCCATTATCAATTCAAACATATTGATTGTGCTGCGACTGATGGATCTGTTACCACCCAATGGTCACTGGATCATATTGCCGCTACTGATTGGCGGCAGCTTTATTGGTGCCGTGTGTGTTCCTGTGGTGTTCATCTCAATTAACTCTATGTTCGCCGACATTGCCGATGAGATTGAGTTAGAGACCGGTGAACGTCAGGAGGGCATTATCTACTCTGCACGTGCCTTTGCCGGGAAGGCCGCCAATGCCTTTGGTACTGTGGTTGGCGGCATTGCTTTGGACTTGATTGCATTTCCCAAAACCGCATTGCCCGGCACGGTTGAACCTGATGTCATTTTTAACCTGGGGCTGGTGCAGGGGCCAGTGACATCAATCTTTACTCTAGCAGGCTTGCTGCTTTATCTTGGTTACCGTTTAAATCGTCAGCGACATAAAGAAATTGTCACCGCGTTGGCAAAGCAACGGGCTGAACGGGGTGAGTCTGGGACCGAGCCGATAACCGTCGTGACACCGAGAATTTCTGGCACGCTGTAGGGCCGCACCCATGTCTTCAGCCGCATTGGCACCCCTAAAGAATCGGGATTTCCGCTTCCTGCTTTCCGGCTTTGCCATTGGGCAGATGCTGATGCCGTTGCAGTTCATTACGCAGATACTCTGGGTGCAGCAGTTTGCGCCACGGGATATCTGGTTGATCCTGGTTGCCGCCATTGCTGCTAGCCGGGGCTTAGGTGCTCTGACCTTCAGCATGTATGGGGGCGCCCTGGCTGATCGATTTAACCGGCGCAAACTGCTTTTGGCGATCCAGTCAATACAAGTGGTTTGCACGCTGTGTATCGCGGCGCTAATGTATTTCGCGACGGATCAGCCGTTAGGATACGTAGCCTTCTTTACGCTCACGTTTTTGGCATCTGGCCTGCAAAGTATTGACGGTCCAACGCGGCTCGCAATCCTTCCAGACGTGCTCGGTAGTAAAGATACGCCAGCCGGCATGTCACTCAACCAAATTGCAGCACAGGTGGCTATGCCGATTGCTATGGCCGCTACAGGCATCCTCATCACCGGCTTTGGTTACAGCGGTGCTTACCTCATAAGTGTTGTGGGCATTCTACTGTCGATGGCTTTTATTTTCCTCATGGGTTACGTGCCTGATGCATCCCAGCAACTGCTGCAGGGAAAACGTTATGGCGGCCGCGAGGCTATATCCGACATTGTTGCTGGGCTACGTTGGGTCGCGGGCCACCATGTCATTGCCTGGCTGATCATACTGGTGGTGTTAATGATGAGTTTTGGTTATCCGGCAATCGCGAGCTTCGGCCCCACATGGGTAACAACCGTCATTGAAGTACCGATAGCAAAGATGGGTTTCGTTGTGATGTTCTGGGGTATTGGTTCTTTAGCAGGTGCTATCGCCATGGCGAAACTATCGTCGTTTGAGCAGCGCGGACACCTCATCGCCTTTGGTACGCTGCTATTTTCAATATCGTTTCTTGTGTTTGTTTCTGGGCATAGCGTCTGGAATGCGATTATAGGCAACATTGGGCTGGGTGCTGGCATGACCATCACAATGGTATCCAGCACCATTTTAATTCAGCACCTAACACCCAATAACATGCGCGGCCGTGTGATGAGTCTGTTCCAACTCAATATGGCATTTGCCCAACTGATGACGATGCCTGTTGCAATTTTGGCGCAGGTGTTCTCCCTGCAAACACTGTTTCCGGTATTGGCCTGGATCACACTGATAATGGTGATCCTGGTGCTGGTGCTAAAGAGGCAAGTCGTGCGAGTGGCGATACCACGGCCGTAATAAACGGTTTTTAACTGTAACGCGCCTCTGTCACCGCGTCTTTATCGCCAGCCTCGACGGCTTGGAGAGACTCCCGCAAGTCACTCAAATAAGTATCCGTTACCTCTGCGTGAAACGGCGAAAGCATCAGGTGCAGCGCTTTTGGTTCTGTGGTCAGGCTGGTAAACCAACCGCGCTTATACATTTGTTTATAAATCGCGAACACATCCAGCTTCGGGTGGCTAAAGGCCACAATACCAAGAGCGGGTTGACCTAGCACTTCAAAGCCTAGTTGAGTGACACCCTGCTCAATGACTTCCCGGGCATTAGTAACGAGTTTGTGCTTGGCTTTGTAACCCTCCACGCCCAGGTAATTCATCACCGCCCAGGCCGCCGAGATTGCGCCGCCCGGACGGGTACCGGCAAGTGTCGGCGTGATCATTCGGCCACCAGGCCACTCGTCACAATCAAACACCATGTATTGCTTCAGCGCTTCATCGCGGAACAACACGGTTGATGCACCTTTTGCGCAGTAGCCATACTTGTGTAGATCCGCCGAGATGGACTTCACGCTGTTGACGGCAAAATCAAACGGTGGAATGTCGGCGCCGTTCATACGCACAAAGGGTGCAATATATCCGCCAACGCAGGCATCTACATGGAGCCAGAGATCTTTCGCCTCCGCGACCTTGCCAAGCTCTTCAATTGGATCTATCAAACCGTAGGGAAAGCTCGGCGCGCTGCCAACCAACATAATGGTATTTTCATCGCAGGCTGCTGACATGGCCTCTGCATCGGCAAGAAGATCGTCACGCACAGGTACGCGGCGCAAATCCAAGCTCATCATCATGGCCGCTTTGTCAAAGGCCGGATGGGCAGAGTAAGGCGCAACAATATTGGGCTGGCCTTTCAATTCTTTGGTTGCGATGGCGTAATCCCTTGCTGTCTTAACCGCCATATTGATAGAGTCAGTGCCGCCGGAGGTAATGTTACCGCCAGCATTCTCTGGCCCATGCAGCAAGCTGAGCCCCATACCAATGACCTCATCTTCCATCTGCTTCAGGCTTGGAAACGCCATGGGACCCAGTCCATTCTCGGACATGTACATGGTGTAGGCTTCCTTTTGGACTTGAGCGACGTCCTCGCCGGCGTTAAACACGTACACCGCGGTTTTACCTTCTCGCCACTTGGCATCGCCACTGCCGCGGTTAATCATCTCTTGTTTTAGGTCATCCCAATTGGCACTGGTTTCCGGCATGTTCCTTAGCATTTTGAACTCATAAATTGGTCGCGAACGAATGAGTTTAACAAGTTCTGAGAGGCTTAGCTTAAGGAAGAACACGGCTTGCGCAGCAAACGTGGCCAGCCGAAAGTGTGGCTTCGCGCAGCGAAACGCACGACAGGCTCATATTCACAGAATTTACAAACATAAAAAAACCCGATCGCCTTGGCAATCGGGTTTTTTGAATAAATGCCTGACGATGTCCTACTCTCACATGGGAACCCCCACACTACCATCGGCGCTAAGTCGTTTCACTTCTGAGTTCGGGATGGGATCAGGTGGTTCCAACTCGCTATGTTCATCAGACAAACCGGTTTGAGGTATCGTCCCTTGCTCACATCTTTCGGACAGAGCTCTAAGGTAACGCTACCTCAAATTCTTAAAAAAGTTAGAAAGTGACGTCTGTTAAGTACTTAACCTTGGTTAAGTGTACACCCTTAATTTATACCGTTTGTTACGATTTGATCGATTCTTGAATCGATCTATTTCAAGGCTTATCCAGCCATACAACTTGTGTGTTATTACCAATAGGCAAATGCACTCAAATTATATGATCAAGCCTCACGGGCAATTAGTACTGGTTAGCTCAACGCCTCACAACGCTTACACACCCAGCCTATCAACCTGGTAGTCTTCCAGGGCCCTACAGTGGACTTAAAGTCCAAGTGAGAACTAATCTTGAGGGGGGCTTCCCGCTTAGATGCTTTCAGCGGTTATCCTGTCCGAACATAGCTACCCGGCAATGCAATTGGCATCACAACCGGAACACCAGAGGTTCGTCCACTCCGGTCCTCTCGTACTAGGAGCAGCTCCTCTCAATTCTCAAACGCCCACGGCAGATAGGGACCGAACTGTCTCACGACGTTCTAAACCCAGCTCGCGTACCAC
>JBKAGC010000142.1:0-9383 GCA_046290215.1 Pseudomonadales bacterium
TACTCCCGCGCCAAATGTTCCGAAACCGCAACGGTGTTCTGCGCAGCATCTTTTCGGAAACCCGCATTTTATTGGACATTCAGGCTGCTGTAAAAGCCGTTCTGCCAGCAGATTTTCATGTGGCGGCATTAAAAGACGGGGAATTACACCTCATCACCCGTTCCGCCGCCGTTGCCACACGTATTAAATATAGCCAAAAATCCATCATCGGGGCGCTCCGCGGTCAGAAGTTGCCCCAGAGCGTGACGTCGATCAAGGTTTCTGTACGTCCAGAACAGATTAGCGCGCCAATCCCGGCTCCTGAAGCCTTGCCCCCCAGCCCTGAAAATGCCCGCCAACTGCAGTCCGCCGCAGAATTTATAGAAGATCCGATGTTAAGGTCGGCGCTCCTGAAACTGTCTAATCGCGCCAGAGACGAGGAATAATCGCTGCTGCTTCAGGCGATCATCGGTTGAGCGTAAGCGCTTGGCACCTGCTCAATTTCATCAAATGTGACAATTTCCCAGGCACTTTGCTGCGCCAGCAATGCTTCCCGCAGGGCATGATTCGCCGCATGGCCAGACTTATAGCCCACAAACTCGCCGATGACGCTATAACCCAACAAGTACAGATCACCAATGGCATCAAGAATCTTGTGCCGGACAAATTCATCTTGATGGCGTAAGCCATCATCATTGAGTACCCGGTAGTCATCCACCACCACGGCGTTATCAAGACTGCCGCCTTGCGCCAGGTTACGCTCCCGAAGATGTTCAAATTCTTGCATTAAGCCGAAGGTTCGCGCCCGGCTAACTTCTTTGACAAAAGACGTGGTGGAGAAATTCACCGATGCCTTTTGTTCTTTAATCACTGGATTGTCATACACAATGGTATGACTCACTTTGAAGCCGTCGAAAGGCTTTAAGGTGGCACTCTGATTATGCCAGCCAACGCCCTCAGGGCCTGTAACCGTCACGGTTTCTTTGATCTTGATGAATTTCTTCAGAGCATTCTGCTCTTCGATACCCGCAGACTGAATGAGGAACACGAACGTCGCCGCGCTACCGTCCATAATGGGCATTTCTGGGCCGCTTACTTCAACAAAGACATTATCTACACCTAAACCTGACAGCGCTGCCATCAAGTGTTCAATGGTGGATATACGCACCTCACCGGAGCCGATGGTTGTGGCCAGAGTAGTATCACCAACATTTTCAGTCCGCGCAGGGATTTCTTGCGGCGGCTCGACGTCTGAGCGGATGAATACCACACCGGTGTTTGCCGGTGCCGGTCGCAACGTTAGATAAACCTTTTCCCCCGTATGGAGGCCTACACCAGTCGCTCGAATCGGGTTCTTAAGAGTTCTTTGATAAACCATTATTTTTCTTCATGTCAGTGATTTGGTGACGGTTTTACCTTGCTCGCAGCCCTTTGCGTGAACCAAGATTGAGAGACCCAAGTCGTCCGCCCGTTAAGCGCCCTTTTCAGCGGCGCGGATGTTACCAAACTTACACCAGCTCCGCTCGTTTTCGCCGCGAAAAGCGCTAACAAACGGTGCGTTTTTTACTGAATTGCGAACTAAGTAGCATCTGTCCAGACAATTCCCGGCCAATCCCCAGGCCACACGGAATCACAGATTCAATCCGGCATACGAATATGACAGACAAAAGCTGCTTTAGTTGCGGCAAATTCAGCAAAAAAACGCAATTTAGTCGGCCTGACGACGCAAAAAGGCTGGAATATCGAGATACTCCATATCTTTTGTGGTGACAGGATCAACCGGATCTGCCTCTGATGCCGCGTTGCGCATAACAGTGGGCTTATCAAAGTCGCCATAGTCTAGCGCGCCATCACCGGCGATCTTCTTCCTGGTGTTGTCCACGACCTTCTTCGGCTTCTCAAGCTCCTGGGCACCAAGACCAGTAGCAACCACGGTGACTCGCAGTTCTTCAGACATTTCTGGATCGATCACTGTACCCACAACAATGGTGGCATTGTCAGATGCGAATTCCTCAATGGTTGCCCCCACCTCAGAGAACTCACCGAGAGAGATATCAATACCGGCGGCAATGTTCACCAAAATGCCCCGGGCACCGTTGAAGTCAATGTCTTCCAGTAGCGGGCTCTTCACAGCTGCTTCAGCCGCTTCCCTGGCTCGATCTGGACCAGAAGCACTACCAGAACCCATCATGGCCATACCCATTTCAGACATGACGGTGCGCACATCAGCAAAGTCGACGTTGATCATACCTGGGCGGATGATCAGGTCAGCAATACCTTGTACCGCGTTCGACAGGACATCATCCACAGCGCCAAATGCTTCCAACAAAGGCGTGTCGTTGCCCATAATCGTTAGCAGCTTTTCGTTTGGGATCGTGATCAGACTGTCTACATGCTGGGCTAATTCACGAATACCTTCTTCAGCGAGGACCATACGCTTCTTGCCTTCGAACACGAAGGGTTTGGTCACCACCGCCACGGTAAGAATCCCCATGCTCTTGGCAACTTCAGCGACAATTGGCGCTGCACCGGTACCAGTACCACCACCCATACCAGCGGTAACAAACACCATATCAGCACCGGTTAACACTTCGGCGATGCGGTCCTTGTCTTCCAGTGCCGCCTCTTTACCCATGTTAGGGTTTGCACCGGCACCCAGTCCCTTGGTGATAGAAGTACCAAGCTGCAATAAAGTTTTAGTACTCAAATTGTGCAGTGCCTGAGCATCTGTGTTGGCACAGATAAACTCAACGCCTTCAATTTCTTGTACCACCATGTGCTCAACGGCATTACCACCACCGCCACCGACACCGATGACTTTGATGACCGCGTGTGCTGGCGCGCTATCAACTAACTCAAACATAACCAAACCTCCTTAAGGTTTAATAATCTTAATAATTTCCTAAGAACCAATTTTTTACTTTGCCCACCATGCCGGAGACATTCTCCACAGGCGGGGCAACAACCTGCTCGTCAATTTGCTGCGCTCCGTACTGCAAGAGTCCAACTGCAGTGGCGTAGATCGGATTACGGACGATATCGGTGAGACCGGTGACGTTGGCAGGCTTACCAATGCTCACAGGCATATGGAAGATTTCTTCTGCGAGTTCCACGACGCCTTCCATTTTTGACGTCCCACCTGTCAAGACAATGCCGGCGGCGATCAAATCTTCAAAGCCACTGCGGCGAAGCTCTGCCTGCACCAGAGTAAAAAGCTCGTCGTAACGAGGCTCAACCACCTCAGCTAGCGCTTGCCGTGAGAGATCACGATCTTTCCGCTCGCCGACGCTCGGCACCTTAATGGTCTCGTTTTCACCGGCGAGACTTGCCAGGGCACAGGCATACTTAATCTTGATCTCTTCTGCGTTAGGTGTTGGCGTGCGTAACGCCATGGCAATATCGTTTGTCACCTGATCACCGGCAATCGGGATCACTGCTGTATGGCGAATAGCGCCCTCAGTGAAAACTGCAATATCTGAAGTACCACCACCGATATCGACAATACAAACGCCAAGTTCTTTCTCATCCTCTGTTAACACCGCATAGCCAGACGCCAATTGCTCGAGAATGATGTCTTCCACTTCGAGGCCACATTTGCGAATGCACTTTTCAATATTCTGGGCAGCATTGACGGCGCAGGTCACAAGGTGAACCTTCGCTTCAAGCCGAACCCCAGACATACCGAGGGGCTCTTTGACACCTTCCTGCGTATCAATCACATATTCCTGGGGCAGGATGTGCAATATCTTCTGGTCCGCTGGAATCGCTACCGCCTGGGCCGCATCAATCACTCGATCGATATCAGGCTTAAACACCTCCCGGTCTCGAATTGCCACAATCCCGTGGGAATTAAGGCTTCGGATGTGACTACCGGCAATACCCGCGTACACCGAATGAATCTGGCAACCTGCCATCAACTCAGCTTCTTCAACCGCGCGCTGGATGGATTGCACCGTCGATTCAATATTCACCACAACGCCCTTCTTTAAACCGCGCGAGGGGTGACTACCAATCCCAACAATTTCCACATCGCCTTCCGGTGAAACCTCACCAACAATGCAGACCACTTTTGATGTGCCGATATCCAAACCGACGATCATTTGATTGTCTGAAGTCACGGTCATAATTTAGGTTCTCTCTGCGAGTTATAGTTAGATGCCATTTTTATTTCTGTGGCCACGGTTTGTGCGACGACGCCTTGCTTATGCCAGGCAACCGCCGCGCCATTGACGTAGCGTGTATCGATTTGCTTGATGAGATTCAGGTCACGCTGACTACCGATGTGTTCCACCACCTGTAGTAGTCGCTGCATCCGCTCCATTAGTGCGGCCTTGCCAAGTAGCACCTCGATATCGAGATTACTCTTGAAGCGCCAATTGCCTCGATCATCCAGGGTTAGCTGTTCAATATGCTGACCGCCCTGAAACAACATGCTGTTGAGCTGTAAATACTGCGCCATGACCAGTTCTTCCTGGCCTTGTGGTCCGTACAGTTGCGGCAATCTCGACTGATTTACGAATGGTGAGTGAAACACCACACCTTGTTCATTTAAGTAGGCATCATCATTCCAAAGCGCAATCGGTTTTTCGGCATCGACGGTCACCACCAGTGTTTCCGGCCAACGACGTGACAACGCCGCGCGATGAATCCAACCGATTTGCTCAAGCCTGGCTTGAATCCTCGCCATGGATTCACCCAGTAACTGTTCTTCCTGCATAAGTTCATACAAAGCTGCTTGCTGCGCTTCAGTTACCTCGCCCGCCACCGCCACTTCATTCACTTCCAAAATAGCAGCAGTGCTCACGAAATAAGTGCCTACGGACAGAGATAGTGCAATCAGGATTGAAATCAGCAGTTTTTGTATGGGCAATTGATTCATGAGGCGTTCCTCCCTTGCCAGTGAGTGCGCAGATCTTTAGCTAATCTGGTGGTTTGCCCAGCGCCCTGGGTTAGAACAAAATCATTCGCCTGCACCAGATCGTCAAGAATGCCTGGCACTTCCTCTATCGAGTTTGCGAAGATAATTTCCGTATTACTATCGCGCTGGATTGCATTAAAAATATCCTGACCAGTTGCGCCAGTGATGGGCTCTTCCCCTGCGGCGTAAACTTCAAGCAAGATCAACAAGTCCACCTGGCCAAGCACATCCACAAATTGATCAAACAATTCCATGGTGCGACTGTATCGATGTGGTTGATAAACCATGATCAGGCGGTGATCTGGCCAGCCAATTCGAACCGCTTCAATAGTTGCCTTCACTTCTGAAGGGTGATGGCCATAATCGTCCACCAACAAAAACTCACCGTTAGCCGCCGCAAATTCACCGTGTATTTCAAAGCGTCGTCCAACCCCAGTGAAATTGGCTAGACCCGCAGCAATATCCTCATCTGAAACACCCTCATCGGTGGCAATAGCAATCGCCGCAAGGGCATTGAGGACATTGTGCTTACCTGGCATTGCGAGGGTAATTTGCAGTGGCGCATGATCGGCGCGATTCACCGTAAAATATGATTTACCCTCACGTTGTTCGAGATCTATGGCCTGTACATCAGCGCTGGGATCAAACCCATAGGTGATCACCGAGCGTTTGACTGAAGGCACCAGCGAGCGCACATCTTGATCGTCGATACAGGCCACCAACAGGCCATAAAAAGGCAAGTTGTGACAGAAGTCCAAAAAGGCTGCCTTAAGCTTGGTATAGCTACCTTCGTAATTGCCCAGATGATCCCGGTCGATATTTGTCAGTACCGCCACCATCGGTTGCAAATGTAAGAAGGACGCGTCGCTTTCATCGGCCTCTGCCACCAGATATCGGCTAGTGCCTAAACGACCGTTAGAAGCAGCACTATTTAATAATCCGCCGATAACAAAGGTAGGATCGAAACCACCCTGGGCTAGAACAGAGGCGATCAAACTCGTGGTAGTGGTTTTACCGTGAGTCCCAGCAACCGCAATGCCATGTCGATAACGCATGAGTTCCCCAAGCATTTCAGCCCGGCGCACGACGGGAATGCGATGCTCTCTGGCATATTCAATTTCAGGATTACTATGATCTATAGCTGAAGACACTACCACCACATCCACGCCAGCAACGTTGCTGGCGGCATGGCCGTTGTGCACGATAGCGCCCATATTCTGCAAACGCTGGGTGACGCTGGAATCAGCTAGATCCGAGCCGGAAATCACATAACCTTGATTCAACAGCACCTCGGCGATGCCACACATTCCCGCACCACCAATACCAATAAAGTGAATTTTGCTGATGCGACGCATCTCGGGAATTTCGAGGAAGTTTCGCGTTACGTTATCAACCACGCCGTGCCCTCCTCGGTTTTGGTTTGTTAACCACTGGTGCTTCCACCTGGCGGCTCTCATATTCGATACGCAGCAAAATGCCAATCAGCAAACAGCTAACAATTAAGCTATTGCCACCAAAACTTACCAGCGGCAAGGTCAGGCCTTTAGTAGGCAATAGGCCGACGTTTACGCCAATATTGATGGCCGCTTGAATACCCAACAACAAGCCAATCCCATAAGCCATGTAAGCGTGAAACTCTTTACCTTGCATGTGCGCTGCTCTGCCGATTAACAAGGCACGAATTACCAGGGTAAAAAAGGCTGCAACCAGCAAACTAGCACCAACCACACCTAACTCTTCGGCGAGAATTGAAAACAAAAAGTCCGTGTGTGCCTCGGGTAAGAAAAACAGCTTTTGAATGCTGTTACCTAAACCCAGGCCAAACCACTCACCACGCCCGAAGGCGATCAAGGCCTGGGTTAACTGGTAACCACCATCAAACTGATGCGCCCAGGGATCTGCAAAGCTGGTCAGGCGTTCCAACCGGTATGGCTGCCAACGGGCAATGACAAAGGTCAAGGCAACAAACGCTGTAATCAGCGGCAAGAAATGGCGGAATGGCACCCCGGCTAAAAAGATCATCCCCATCACAGCCGCCATGATCACAACAGATGCGCCGAAGTCTGGTTGCTCCAGCAGCAGCAATACCATCAAGCCAATCAACATAAGAGGCTTAACAAAGCCAGCAATACTTTGCATGACATCATCTTTACGGCGCACCAGATAACCGGCCACATAAACGATAGAAAACAGCTTCACAAATTCCGAGCCTTGCAGGGTAAAAAAGCCCAGGGATTAACCGTGTACTGCCGTTGCGGCCAACACATGGAAGTACTGCAATCAGCAGAGCAAAACTTAGCAGGAGCAGCACCCAGTCAATCCGTTGCCAAAATTGTACGGGCAACAGCAAAGCGAGCCCGCCAACCCCAAGGCTGAGCACCACGTAAAAACCATGTTTTAAGGCCAGATGGAATGGCTCACCGTAAAGCTTGTCTGACACTTCTGTGGAGGCTGAGCCCACCATGATCAGGCCATACAGCAATAAAAATACAGTGGCCGTGGTGACCAACTGGTCTAACGGAAAGTCTTGCTGGCGTTCGGCTGCAATCATGAGAGCAACCTCCGAACCTGGGCTTTGAAATAGTCGCCACGAGCGGCGAAATTTCGAAACTGATCCAGTGACGCGCAACCTGGAGAGAACAGTACCACACGAGGATTTTCAGCATCCAAGGCCAGCGCCTCAAGGCAATCGTCAAGGGTATCTCGCAGTACGCCCTGCTCGCCAAGCTGGGCGTTGATCACCTCACGATCCGCACCAAAGATAAAGCAACGCTGCACATTCTCCCTGATCAATGGGCCCAGGGAAGTAAAGTCCGCGTCTTTTGCCTGGCCACCCAAAAGTAAATCGATTGGCCGCGTCTCACCACTTAGACTTTTGATCGCTGCCTCGGTTGACGCAGGATTGGTTGCTTTGGAGTCATTCACAATCAGATGTGTACCGGTATCTTTAAGCACTTCAAACCGGTGCTCGAGCCTCTGTAATCCAGCTAGCGCGGCAATAATCTGCTCAATCTGCAAACCCATCGCTGCTGTGGCTGCCATCGCTGCTTGAATATTCAGTAAGTCTTGTTGGCCCTGGAACGGCAAGTCTGTAACAGCAACCAGCGGCTGCTGACCCAACATTAAAGTACTTACACCATTCACTTTGGACACACCAAAGTGTCCGTCCGCTGGCTGATCCAGACCAAAAGTCACAACCTGCGTACCTGGCTGCAGATTCAAATCAAAGTTGATGTCACGGCCGTACACCGCGACCTCAGCACCGTTAAAAATGTGCGTCTTGGCGCGATAGTAAGCGGTAACCGAGTCATAGCGATCAAGATGATCTGGCGCCAGGTTCAACAGCACAGCAACTTTGGGCCGGCAGTCCGTTGCCACTTCGAGCTGATAACTAGATACTTCCAGAGCGACGGCCTCGCCATCACTGCTCAATAGATCTAATGCAGGTATGCCAATGTTACCGCCAAGGGCGCAACGCTCGCCCGCACCGGAAAACAACTGCCCAATGAAACTCGTGACCGTGCTTTTGCCATTGGAACCGGTGATCATGCACAGCGGCTTATGATTTTCGTTAGCAAATTGTTGGATATCATTACTAATCCTGGCCCCGATTTGTCGCGCTCGCTGCACAAGTGGATGGGTTGCGGGCACGCCAGGGCTCAACATCAGCGTGTCATTACTATCGATTTGCAACGTCTCGCTACTTTCCAGTGCGACCGGCCCGAAGCGCGCCGAAAACTGCTGAACGGCTTGCGGCGCGTTATCTTCGACCACAGCCAGTTGATAGCCATTCGCCTGGGCATAGCGGGCAACAGACTGCCCTGTGAGACCAAAGCCAAGCACTATCCAGCGCTTGTCACTCACACTCCGAGGCTTAAAGTTCATGACCTGTTCATGATCCGAGAAAGGTTCGCGAACGCCTTGTATTTCTTGATATGGCTCATGCCCTTTACCGGCAATTAGCACAATATCACCTTCGCCAGCTTCATTTAGCGCAAACCGAATTGCTGAGGCGCGATCAGAAATCGCAATGACATTGTCCCGCTGAACACCAGCCAGAATATTGGAAATAATTTCGCCAGAATCTTCGGCCCTTGGATTATCGTCAGTCACCACAACTTGATCAGCGAGACGACTGGCGATTTCACCCATCACAGGCCGCTTACCCACATCCCGGTCACCACCACATCCCATGACACAAAACAGCCGGCCGTGACAGTGAACCCGCAGCGCTCGAAGCGCGTTCTCCAATGCATCCGGCGTGTGCGCATAATCGATGACTGCAACCGCACCATTAGGAACATCCATTCGATCCATACGGCCTTTCACATTCACGAGGCTGGACACTTTGCTGGAAATTTCTGCGGCGCTGAATCCTTTCGCACCCAATACGCAAACCACAGCCAACAAGTTACTGGCGTTAAAGTCCCCGATCAGTTTCGATTGCAATGCAACCTCACCCCAGGGTGTGCTAACACTGGCGCTA
>JBKAGC010000143.1:0-9335 GCA_046290215.1 Pseudomonadales bacterium
GGTCTTCGGTAATGATGTTGGCATGGGCCGAGAGTTCCTGTGAAAAGGGCACCTCCTGCCCCTGGGCCGGCAAGCCGTGACGCTGGACAGTAATGACCAGTGGGCAGTGCATGCTGTAGCCCACGTGATGCAAATGCAAAATCGATTTGACGAGGGTGTGTCCTGGCTACAACAGCGTGCTGAACAATGGCAAAACAGCAACAACTTCGTTTACCATATTCACTGGCATGAGGCGTTGTTCGAACTTGGTCGGGATAATCCTGAGCAAGCTCTAGCGATTTACGATGAAAGGCTCATCGCGCCCATTCAAGATGACTTTTACCTGGATGTTTGCAATGCCGCTTCCCTGCTCTGGCGCTTGGAAATGCTCGGCATTGATGTGGGTGATCGCTGGCAGCTACTCAAACCCTACGGCCGACGCACAGCGGACAGCGAATTGGTCTTTCCTACCTTACATTATTTGTTAGCTCCCGCCAGACTGGGCGATCAGCAAGCCATGAATGACGCGCTAAGCCAGCTCAAGCAATGGCAACAAGATGGCTCGTCCCAGGGCCAGGTCGTAGCCGAAGTTGGCGCTCCACTAGCAGAAGCTATATGTGCTCTTAGTGCAAAGAATTATCAAAGCGCCGCACAACAGTTGGCAGAGCTGCAGCCGAAGCTGTTCAAGATTGGCGGTTCTCATGCTCAACGCGCGCTATTTACCGACATGCAAACCTGGGCAGAGCAACAGGCCGCGTAAAGCAACAATCAATTTCACGACAGAAACTGGCATCCACAGGAGACCCAATGAGCTACAAGGAAATACTTTTTGACGTAGAGGACAACATCCTCACCATTACCATGAATCGACCGGAGCGGCTCAACGCTTTCACCGGGGTGATGATGGCAGAAATGATAGACGCATTAGACCGCGCTGATGCTGACGACGACATCAAGGCGGTAATTTTCACCGGCGCTGGACGTGGTTTCTGTGCCGGTGCTGACCTTGCTGCTGGCGGCGACACGTTTAATGCCGAGAGCACCGGTGGCGGCGGTCTAAAGCCTGACGGCGGCGGTCTTTTAACCTTGCGCATTTTTGAATGCTTAAAGCCGGTCATTTCCGCCTGTAACGGCCCGGCAGTGGGTATTGGCGCCACCATGCAATGCGCCATGGATATTCGCTTATCTTCAACCGCAGCCAAATATGGTTTTGTTTTTGCTAAACGCGGCATCGTCCCTGAGGCTTGCTCAAGCTGGTTCCTACCGCGAATCGTTGGCATTAATCAGGCGCTAGAATGGACCTACTCAGGTCGGGTGTTCGACGCTAATGAAGCCTTTGAAAAAGGTTTTGTGCGCAGTCTTCACGAGCCTGAGGACTTGCTGCCAGCAGCCAGAGAACTGGCCAAAGAGTTTGCTGACCAGACTTCTTCCATCTCGGTGGCCATGATTCGCCAGATGATGTGGAAAATGCTTGGCGCCGATCATCCGATGGAAGCGCACAAGATTGATTCGCGCGGTGTTTACTACACCGGCAAATCAGCAGATGCTGCCGAGGGCGTTAAGTCTTTCTTAGAAAAACGTCCAGCAGAGTTCCCAGGTAAAGTCAGTCAAGATATGCCGGAGTTTTTCCCCTGGTGGACACCGCGGAAGTTCGAATAATCTGACGATTTCAAACTGCGATAAATTTGCCCCAATGACAAAGTGGCGCGGATCATATCCGGCAAGGTGATTTTTGATCCCGCCACATCAACCCATTGTTGCAAGGGCACTTCTAAAAAGTCCGCCACCTCATACCCCTGGGCCAGTCTACCCAGCAATTCCACATCAAACGCCCAGGGCGAGGCAAATTGATCCGCCAATGTTGCCTCCAGCAGCGGGGTCACCTGAAACAACTTAGCACCACACTGGGTGTCATACACTTGCAGACCCAGCACTTGACTCGCCAGGGTGGCAAACACGCGGCCACCGTAATGCCGCCAACTATTGCGCTGAATCTTAGCCCCAAGATGCAACCAGCGCGCGCCAAGCACCACCTGGGCATTTGAAGCTTGCTGGCAGTCGAGCAAACGCAACATCTCACTGGCGGGAGTGGCGAAGTCTGCATCCAGATAACCCGCAAGTTCAGCGCCCTCACTCACAGCAAGCTGTAAACCACGCCGCACTGCTTCAGCTTTCCCTTGATTTTGCGCCAGATCTAAACTGGTGACTCGCGAACCGTGTTGCTCGGCCAATCGTTGCAACACCGCTGCGGTATTGTCCGTTGAGCCATCATTCACCAGGATTAATTTGATGGCAGGATTTGCCAGCAGACGTTCTGCCTCATCGGGCTGAAAACGCGCGGCCTCGTTGTAACAAGGTATGACTATGGTGACGTGGGTCATTTACGATTCAATACCGCCGCTTTCCGGTGCTGGCCGGGCTCGTTGGTTGTATAACATAGCACGCAGGGATGCGATCTCGTCTTTAGACATTTGCGAATAATCATTTTGCATATCACTGCCCACTGCCATCCCCCGCTGTACCGCAGGGCGCAAGCTGAGTTCTTCGAACCAACGTTTGAAATACTTAAACTCATTAATATCCTGTCCCTGGCCCTCCCAGTTGACCGTCCAGGGATAGCAAATCATGTCGGCGATGGTGTACTCATCGCCGCACAGGTAGCGGTTGTTATATAGCTGGTTGTTGAGGACGCCATAAAACCGATTCACCTCGTCAGTAAACCGCGTAATCGCATAGGACTGATCACCGGCACTGTCGTCCAGGCGGCGAAAGTGACCGCACTCCCCGGTCTTTGGCCCCTGGTTAGCCATTTGCCACATAACCCATTGGATCACATTGTATTTACCACGGGGGTCCGACGGCATGAACTGCCCGGTCTTTTCTGCGAGGTACAACATAATGGCACCGGACTCGAACACGGAGATCGGCTCGCCACCGCCTAAAGGTGCGTGATCCACCAGGGCTGGCATGCGGTTGTTGGGGTTAATCTGCAAAAACTCTGTGGTGAACTGATCACCTTTACCGATGTTACATTCCACCACGTTGTAATCGAGCCCGCATTCCTCCAATTGAATGGTGACCTTCTTGCCGTTGGGGGTTGGCCAATAATGTAGATCTAACATGGTGGTTCCTCGTGTGGGTGAACAAATACCTTAAAGCGGGTGGTGAAATTCACCAAACAGTTAGTGATTTTACTTATCCTTTTACCATCGAAAAGTCGCAAGACTCATATAAATCAACAACTTAACTAGTTGGCACAATTCCTGAATTGTAGTTGGTCATAGCGTGCCTGGGCACGCCTCGAAACATAGACCAAGGAGTACCAACAGTGGATTTTATCCTGCACATATTGATTCTCGCCGGCGTGATCTTTTTCATCGCCGAGTCCATGAGAGGCGTTCATATTGAGGGCTACGGCACGGCGATTATTGTCGCCCTGGTGTACTCATTGATCAACATCGTGCTCGGCACTGTCCTGGCCATTCTGACCTTACCACTCATGATCATCACAGTGGGATTATTTAAGTTTGTGATCAACTCGTTTCTCTTGTGGATCACCGATCAAATGATTGACGACTTTGAGATTGAAGACTTTGCCACCACGTTTCTGCTGGCCATCATTATCACCCTGGCAGATACCGCTCTGGCCATCATCTTTTAAACACAAGTATCAGGACGCTTTGCCAACCCAACCCACGTAAACCATTTAGCGTAACAACCATAAGAAAACCGGAAGCCACTATGCAAACAAATTATCAGGCCTTTATGAAAGCAAGATCCTGGCGTAATCAAGTAATCAGCCAGGCTTCCCGTTGCGACAAGCCCAAAGTTGAAGCAGCGCAGTTAAGCCGCCGCAACCTTACGCACGCAGCCCCCTTGTTGAATCTTCTGCAGAATGTCCGCGGTGGTTTCTGCCGACTCTGCCTTACCAAATAACCAACCCTGGATCTCCGCGCAACCCAGACCTTTGAGGTACTCTAGCTGCGGATCCGTTTCCACACCCTCGGCGATCAGGTTCAATTTCAGGCCGTGGGCCATGGCGACGATGGCATCCACAATACTGGTGCCACCTTCATTAACGTGGATAGAACCGACAAAAGACTTATCGATTTTTAACGTATTGATCGGGAATTGCTGCAAATAACTGAGCGAGGAATAACCGGTACCAAAGTCATCAATCGCGATTTTAATACCAAGGCTGGTGAGTTTGCGTAACTTCTGCACCACCATGGACATGTCGTTCATGATGATGTTTTCCGTGATCTCCACCTCAAGACAACTGCCTGGCAAGTCATGCTTACGCAAGGTTTGCACAATGCGGTCAATAAAATCTTCCTGACTAACCTGTGGCGCAGAACAATTGATAGACACGCGAATGTTATCAATCCCTTTAGCGCGCCATGTGGCAAGATCGGCGCAAGCTTGCTCTAGCACAAAATTACCCACATCAAGGATTAAACCGGTCTCTTCCGCCACGGGAATAAACTCATCAGGGAAGATGGTGCCGTTTTCTGAATGCTGCCAGCGTATTAACGCCTCAAAACCAACAATTTGTTCTGTGGCGGCGTTAACCTGGGGTTGATAACACACCTTGAGCTCATGGTTAGCGAGCGCCTTGCGTAACTCACGCTCAATCGTCAGGCGCGCAGTGGACATTTCATTCATGGACTCATCAAAGAACTCATAGCCGTTCTTACCCCGATCCTTGACGCAGTACATGGCGAGATCAGCGCTTTGAATCAGCGTCTCCATGTTCTCCCCGGCCTCGGGGTAGACCGCGATACCAATGCTACCGCTCACATACAACTCGTGTTCGTCGATCTTAAATGGGTCTTTGAGTTCGCCCAGGATCTTCTCGGCAATAATTGCAGCGTCCTCACGGCGTTTAATCTGCGGCAATATCAGGGCAAATTCATCACCGCCAAATCGCGCCAGGGTATCACCGCTCCGCAGCGTATTTTCCAGACGCTGCCCCACCGCTTGCAGCAGTCGATCACCCATGGTGTGGCCCATGGTGTCATTAACCCATTTGAATCGGTCAAGATCGAGAAACATCACGGCAACATTTTGCTTGTCGCGCCTGGCCTGGGTAATCGCTATACCGAGCCGGTCTTCCATCAAGCGGCGATTCGGTAGTTTGGTCAGCAGATCGTGATAGGCCTGAAAGTTAATCAGCTCCTGGGCGCGCTTCTTCTCCGTGACGTCTCTGGCGACACCATAAGTACCTTTGAAACAGCCATCTTCAGTCTGGTTTAAAGTAATCGCCATGGATGTGGTATCAAAATAGCGATACTCCGATTCACCCCGGCATTTGAGTTTTAGCTCGACATTGTTCGACTTACGATCATCTGCGCGACGTTCCGTGAACACGTACTTGGCTTGCTTCTTACTTTGACCGGAGACTATTTGCGAGTAGTGCTGGCCAAGAAGTTCGTTCTTATTGTAACCCAGGGTCTGATACACCGTGTCGTTGAGGAAGGTAAAACGGCCATCGGTGTCCAGCATAAACACAATGTCGGGAGAATGATCCACAATAAACCGGTGCAGATATTCTGATTCAGAAAGTTTCTGGCGAATAGACTCGTTGGTGTCTTCCAGCGCTTTCTTCATTGCGGCGTTGCCAATGGTGGTAAGCAACTCATCGGGTGCATAGGGCTTTTTAACAAAATCATAGGCGCCCTTTTGCAAGGCTTCTTTGGCAGTTTCGAAATTCGCATCACCGCTCACCACCACAACTTTACTTGGCACCTGATGTTCCACCACATAATCGATCACGCCAAACCCGCCCATACCAGGCATATTCAAATCTAAAATCAATAAGTCGAAGCAATAACTGCGCAGCATCTCGATTGCGGCTTCGCCACTATCAGCCACTTCCACCTGGTAACCAGATAGCTCAATCATCTGGCGCAGACTCTCCCGTTGCATGGGTTCATCGTCAATGATGAGGACATTGCGACCGGACTCCTGCGCGTTCATTACTGCACTCATGTTAAGTTCCTCAACTTGATTGTTGTTCTAATTTTTCTAAGGTTGGTAAAAGAATCTGGAATTGGCAGCCTGCCGTGCTATTGCGACAGCTAATCGAACCGCCCATTTCTGTAATCAAACGATGCACCACCGACAAGCCTATGCCGGAATGTCCCTCGCCTTTGCTTGAATTGTTAGGCGCAAACAGATTCTGGTAAATCTCAGGTGCAATTCCAGGCCCGTTGTCTTCCACCACGACCTCGATGAAATGGGCTCCGTTAACGTTCACCTGCCCAGAACCAAGTAATACCTCGGGGCTCGATTGCCTGCCGTTTTCAGATTCAAGGGCTTCTGCCGCGTTCTTCAGTAAGTTCAACAGGACCTGGGTAAACTCAACTTCAGGTAAGGCTAGCGCTGGCAACTGCTCATCTAATGACAGTGTGAACTTCACTTCTGGATGCGCGGCCTGGACGATGGCGCTGTGTTTTCTCAGCAAGCTATTAACATCCAATGGCGCAATGTCTGCTGGAGCAACGCCAATCTCGGCATATTTACTGATGATGCTGCCAATGCGCAGCATCTCATCAGATATAGTCTTGATGTTGCCCTGGGCAGCATCATCTGGCCCCAGACGTAGAGATAAAGTTTTTAAATAGTTCTGCACAATCGCCAGGGGATTGTTGACCTCATGGTTCAGCTCGCGAATACGATTTTGCACCAGGTCAATTTCAATCATGCCAGCGGAGCCGGCCTGACATTCAGCCAGCAGACAATCAATACCTGTTTTAAATGCCTTGATGAGAAAAGGATCGGCTGCTTCAGCCGTCGTCTCAGAATCGATGCCACAAACGGCAACGCCTTGTTGGGTTGGCACCAGCCAAAGCACGTTAGCTGCCATCCTCGATAAAATTTGTTTATCTACGATGGCAACTAACGCATTCCCCCCGGCAGAGAACACTGTCTGGGATTGAAACGCCCTGGTGATAGCGCTTGCACCCTGATTCGTTGGCAGCGAAAACGTATCGCCGCGATAGCTTAATGTTAAGGCTTCTTCACCCTCTTTTGCTAGACAAATTTGCCGCACTTGAAAACACTCTGCAGCCACTTCCAACAGCTCAGCTTCTGTTGCGACATGACTAAGTTGTTCGCCCAGATTCGCCTTTGCTATATGCTCATGAAAATCTCGTGCCCCCAGGATGCGATCGTTTTCAGCACGAAAGGCAATGTACGCTTCTTCTGCCTCGGCCTGCACATCGGCGAGCATTATATGAAAGCGCCGGACAAACACTTCTGTGTAGCCTTCAGGAAACTCGCAATCACGTAACAAGCTATCGGCAATTCGACCTGCCAGAGCAACCAGCGCAATATCTTGCGGCGCCTCATTTAGAGTGTCAGCAGGCTCATACTGATAACGCAGGACATCACAGTCTGTTTCACTAAACCCTCGTTGTGACAACCAATCGGCTGCCACCTGGTCGCCGCCCTGTTGATGCTGCGCTAACTCCATTTCGAGTAACTCTGCGCGTGAAACCCAGCTATCCGTCACCGCTAGCTGCTGATGACCAACGCCAAGCAGCCCAGCGAGTAAGCTCATGCGGTGAATTTCTGTTTTTGAACAGTTCAACCGCGCAGCAAATCGCTCAGTTAAAAGTTGCGCCAGTCTTGAGCGCTGCCACAAGGTCTTTTGCCCGTCATCTGGTGCCAGCCCGTGCTTACCGAGTTCCGAGTTACCCACCAGAGTACCTAGATCAATCAGCGCTTGATTTGAGACCTCGGTGTGCCATTCACTAATAGAGCGGCCTGCAACAGCCACAAAGCTCAGACCCTGGCTAAATAAATCGTGGTGTTGTTCTACGGCATGAAGAGCGGCCGTGCGATCAAATGGCTCTGAAGTAACAAGATTGAGAAAGTGGTTGAGGGTCTGGTGCCTCGCAGGAATTTCAGGGCCCGCCATGGAAGAGATCGTGCTGAAAGCTTGATCAGGCATTTATTGATTCTAATCCTGGTCTTTTTAAAAAACAACAACTTAAGAGCTTTTTCTAACCGAGAAAATTTAAAACCCAGCGTAACTTTCTGAGCGTTGGCTTGCTTCCCTGAGGTGACCTCAATACCATTGCTACCCCGATTCGTGACACTCAGCATCAATGAAAACTTTTCACTGCCAGCAATGTGGGCAGGACATCTTTTTTGAGAATGAGCACTGCGTTCGCTGCGGTAGCCCTCTGGGTTTCATCTACGCTGAATTGACCATGGGCTCGTTCGATCAAAACGGCACGCTGTTTCGCTGGCATGTGAATGGTAAAAGCTACCGCCACTGCGCCAATCATAACCACGGCGCTTGTAACTGGATGGTGGAAGCTGACTCGCCGCACAAATTCTGCACTGCATGCCAGCTCAACAAAACCATACCCAACCTGTCGATTGCGGAGAATCTCCGCTACTGGCGCATTCTTGAAGCGGGTAAAAGGCGCTTACTCTATTCGCTGACCCGACTGGACTTACCAATCATCCCCAGGTCGGTAGATGAACAAAACGGCCTGGCCTTTGAGTTTCTTAAAGATACCTTTGAACGTATCCAACAAAATGATTTTGTGATGACCGGTCACGTGGATGGGGTCATTACCTTAAATATTGCCGAGGCCGACGATGTGGAGCGAGAACGGCGTAAACGCAATTTCAACGAGGATTACCGTACTGTGCTCGGCCACTTCCGGCACGAAAGTGGCCACTACTACTGGCAGCAATTGGTATCCCAACAAGCGCCTTTGCAGGCCTTCCGCGACCTATTTGGTGATGAGCGAGCAGACTATCAACAAGCCTTGAGCGCTCACTATGAACAAGGAGCGCCAACGGATTGGAGTGACCATTATATTTCTGCCTATGCCAGTTGCCATCCGTGGGAAGACTTTGCAGAAACCTGGGCCCACTATCTACTTATTGCCGACACCCTGGAAACCGCTGGCCAGTTCGTCGATGGCGACATTGATAATTATCACGCGCCAAGTTTTGCCGCCATGCTCAAGCAATGGCTACCACTTACCCTGGCAGTCAATAACATCAACCGTAGCGGCGGTCAGCCGGACCTATATCCTTTCGTGTTGTGCGCCAAAGCTGTGGAGAAGTTGGAATTTGTTCACCAACTGATTCAAAACCGTGAAAGCTTTCAAGCGCCAGCGGTGACTTCCACCAGCATGTGAAATGGATCAACCGCCGGTCCATATTGATTGCAGATAGCAACGTCCGCAGCATCCCGGCCGTACGCAATGGCGATGCGCGCGCCATCTAGATTGCTCTGGGTTGGATCGAAGGTGTACCAACGGCCACCAATGTAGGCTTCAAACCAGGCATGAATATCCATTGGCTTCAGCTCATGCAAATAGCCCACG
>JBKAGC010000144.1:0-9251 GCA_046290215.1 Pseudomonadales bacterium
GGAAACTGTCGTGCTGTTGGGTAACTCAGGGGGTGGTTCGCTTATGGCCGCTTATCAATCCCAGGCTGTGGAGCCAAACATTACCCCGGTAGCAGATATGAAGCTGCCTGGTGCGGTGGAAGACCTGAAGGGCGGTGATTTATACATATCGCTCAATGCCCACAGCGGACGACCAGAAGTGCTTACCGATTGGATGGATCCCTCTGTGGTGGACGAGTTTGATCCGCTCTCCATTGATCAATCCCTGAATATGTATAACCCTGAGAATGGACCTCCTTTCTCTGCAGCATTTGTTGAGCGCTATCGAGATGCACAGAAGCAGCGTAATCACAACATTACCGCCTGGGTACTGGAGGAAATCGAGCGGGTTAAGCGGGCGGGCAGTTTCGAGCGGGTGTTTACCATGCAAAGAGTCTGGGCAGACCTGCGCTTGCTAGACGCCAGTCTGGATCCATCCGACCGCGAAATTGGTGTTTGCTATGCGGGGGATGCGAAACGCGCGAACTTTGATGCCCGTGGCATTGGTAACTTGAGTAGCTTACGTTCATGGTTGTCCATGTGGAGTTTGGAATACTCCAGCTGCGGTGGCCGGCCCCATTTGCAGCGCATTGAGTTACCGGCGCTGGTGATTCAAAGCATGGCTGACGTGGGCGTTTTCCCCGTGGATGCCAAAACCATTTATGAGTATCTGGCGAGTCAGGACAAAACCCTAAAGTTCGTCGCTGGAGATCACTATTTAACCAGTCCAGACGATGCGCGTGATCACGTCACGGAACTGATCGTGAACTGGGTGAATGAACGCCTTAAAGATCTTTAAGGGTGCTTGCAACCAATTCACGGCCAGTGGCAAACAATTCAGGGTATTGTTCGTGGCCTGTTTGCACCTGTTCGGTTAACCCGTAAACCCCGCGGCGTAAACGCTGAAACCAGCCGTAGTGGTTGTCACTCAAAATAGCCCGGGTATTCGCTGGTGTGCCAAGGGATTTTAGATGTGCCGCAGAGGCTTCTTCTAGCTGCTCTAAAAAGCAGGCGATGATGATCGCGTTTTGCTTGTAAGCCGTCATAAGCTGGGCGCGACTGCTTCCAGCGGTGTTGTAACTGGATAGCCGCTGTTGTACTTCATGTTGGACAGCGCTGCGTTTGCGCTTGACAGTTTTGCGCATTTCTTTTGGTGCGAAGTACTCGCTAACGTGGGCGGTTAGGGGTGAAATACTCACCACCAGCAAACCTAAGCCTAGTTGTTTTACCACCCGCTGGATGCCAAGCCACTGCTTACGCCGGTAAGACTTTTGTGGGATCGCCACATACACATGGGGGGTAATGGCCTGACGGGCGGTGGCTTGAATCAACAACGGCAAACTAACGCCTAACTTTAATTCCACCACGATCAGTTCGTCTGAGTCCCTGGCAGAAGCGACGAGATCGCAGTTTTTTACCTCTGCTTGTACTTCATAGCCCTGCTGCTCGAAAAAACGCTTAACCGGCCCGTGGAGGTCTGTTTCGATCATGGGCTTGAGGATTGCTCAAGTGCTGCCACCAGAGACTGATGGAAACCAGCAAAACCACCGTTACTCATAATCAAGACGTGTTTGTAATGCTGGTGGTTAATGGCCTCAAGAGTCTTTTCCAGCAGCAGAGGGTGACTACTCACGATATCTTGATTGCTAGCCTGAATATACTTCGCCATATCCCAACCGATATTGTCGGGTTGAAACCAAAGCACATGATCCGCTGGTCCAGTGGCGGTTTGCAGCACTTCTGCATGGGTGCCTTTACGCATGGTGTGAGAGCCGGGCTCGATGACCGCAAGGATTTTCTCACCGCCGACCTTGTTTCTTAAGCCGGTTAGGGTGGAGCGAATCGCGGTCGGGTGATGTGCAAAGTCGTCGTAAACCGTAACTCTTGCATCAGCGAAGATCTCTTCCATGCGACGTTTAACACCTTTGAATTCACACAATGCCTGACAGGACACTGTTGGCGGTACGCCAACATGGCGAGCAGCGGCAATGGCAGCCAAGGCGTTATTCTGGTTGTGCTCACCGGTCATTGACCAGGCAACCTTACCGACAAACTCTCCGCTGAGGTGTACTTCAAACTCGCTGTTGTCCGCGGCAATGGGTATAGCCTGAAGTTCGCTGTGGTCACCTATTGGCAACGTTTCCGACCAGCAGCCTTGCTCCAGTGTCGCTTTCACATTGTCATCTTGAAGCGGATAAATCACCTGGCCGTTGTTTGGCACGGTGCGCAGAAGCAGGTGAAATTGCGCTTGGATCGCGGCTAAATCTGGGAATATATCGGCGTGATCAAACTCAAGGTTGTTAATGATTAACGTCCGCGGCCGGTAGTGGACAAATTTGGAGCGCCGATCAAAATAGGACGTATCGTATTCATCTGCTTCAATCACAAAAAAGGGTGAATCTCCAAGGCGTGCTGACTGACCAAAGTTCCCCGGCACGCCGCCCACCAGAAAGCCTGGTTGCAAGTTTGCGTATTCGAGTATCCATGCCACCATGCTAGTGGTGGTAGTTTTGCCGTGGGTACCCGCCACAGCGATGACCCAGCGATCTTGTAAGAGATCACGACCGAGCCATTCAGCACCGGAAACATAGGGAATTTGCTTTGCCAGGACATGCTCAACGGCTGGATTACCCCGGGGCAAGCCGGCATTACCTATCATCACCAGATCGACGTCAGCAGGGATATTTTCAGCGCTATAAGGGGAGTGAAGGCTGATGCCAGCGTTTTCAAGCTGGGTACTCATGGGGGGGTAAACGTTTTCATCGCTGCCGGAAACCGTTAAGCCTTTTTCTTTGGCGAGTAGGGCAATGCTACCCATCAGCGTGCCACAGATTCCCAGGATATGAAGATGCATAGTGATTCCTATGTGACTGGCGAGAATTCGCTGAACAGATTGCGAATTGCCAGCGCGACCAGCAGTTCAATTACAAAAGCCAGGACGATGCCTTGAAACATACTAATGCCGGCAGCTTCTCGTAAAATGTAGCCAATGATGGCGAGCCACCAGAACAAGCTGAGTACCGACAGGGTATTGATGACCTCGGAAGTGGTTCCGGGCTCAAGGCTCCCAAGGGCGTAGTTGACCGGTAGTAAGGCAATCAGAAATAGGGTGTTGCAAGCAAAGACTGCAGTGGCAGTGGGCAATAATCGTTGCTGAACTCGCTTGAACCAGAGTAGCCCGTACAGGGCGCTACCTTCGATGGCGACACTCACCAGGCTGACACCAATCATTGTGCTGATGGAGAGGTTATCTCGGCTCACTGCGAAGGACAGCATGCCAACAACAAAGTAAAGGCTGATGGTGGTGACGGTTAAGTTCAAACTAGAAGGAATTCTGGCGGGGGTTTCTTGCAATAGGCAAAGCCGCCAAAAGTACCTGAGTATCGCTTGCATAACCTCGACCAAGAATAAAAGTCCTAGTCTACCCGACTCTGTTTGCCGTGGGGACTGTTAGGACCATGATGTTTGCGTCATATGTCGCTATGCTAAGAGGGTGATGTTAAAGGAGGCCCATCGGATTGGAGCCGTTAATCATTTTATTCGCATTTTTGTGCGGACTAGGTTTTCGACGATTTGGATTTCCACCATTGCCAGGCTATTTGCTGGCTGGATTTATCTCCCATGGACTTGGCCTCGGCGATGTTGACCTGATCACTGCCATTGCCGATCTTGGCATTTTGCTGCTGCTCTTTACCATCGGCCTGAAATTAGATGTGCGGGAACTAGCCACGCCTCAGATCTGGGGCGTGGCGACACTGCAAATTGCCATTGCCGTGCCCCTGACCACGTTGGTCATCCTTGGGGCTGGATTGCTCATCCCGGCGTTATATCTCGAAAATGTCGGGTCTGCGTGGATTCTCGCTTTCGCATTGTCGTTTTCGAGCACGGTGTTCGCCGTGAAAATGTTCGAAGATCGCGGTGAAACCGTCTCATTGCATGCCAAGCTGGCCATTGGGGTGCTGGTGATTCAGGACATTCTCGCGGTGCTGTATCTGGTGTCGGCTTCTGATGTGCGACCTGATTGGTCAGCCCTGGCGCTTTTAGGCTTGCCTTTGTTGCGGCCAGTGGGCTTGTTTTTACTTAAGCATGCGGGACATGGGGAGTTGGTCTTGCTGTTTGGTATTACGCTCGCTCTGGGTGTGGCTGAGTTATTTGAGTTCTTACACTTAAAGGGCGGCCTTGGCGCGTTGCTCGCGGGTGTGCTGTTAAGTCAATCAGCCCGTTCCAAAGAACTCTACTCCAGTATGATTAGCCTAAAAGACCTGTTTTTGATCGGGTTTTTCCTGCAAATCGGTTACTACGGGTTTCCATCCGGCGAAATGGTGTTGGTGGCCCTGGGACTCAGCCTGCTGATTTTGATTCGTCCTGTTTTGTACTATTTGCTGTTCACTGCGTTTCGCCTCCGGGCACGCACAAGTCTCGTGACCAGTTTTGCGCTGTTCAACTACAGTGAGTTCGGTTTGATTGTGGCAGCCATTGCTGTGAGCCAGGGTTTGTTGATGCCGGAATGGCTCACGACCATTGCGTTGGCTGTTTCAATTTCTTTCTTTATTGCGACACCCTTTAACTCTAATGTGCATCAGTTGTATCACCGCTTGCAGAATACGCTACGAAAGTTTGAGCGTAGTCGGCGCTTACCGCAGGAAGAGCCCACTGACCTTGGTGATGCCAGCGTCATTGTGCTTGGCATGGGTCGGGTGGGTTTTGGTGCTTATGAGTACTTTGCCACTCACGATACTGAAAAGGTGGTTGGTGTTGAAGAGAACTTTGCCAAGGTTGTGGAGCATCAACAACACGGCTTTAACTGCGTGCATGGTGATGCCAGTGACCATGATTTCTGGGAATCAGCGGCCTTAAAACCGCGCAAGCTAGTGATGATCAGTTTGAGTAATCATGCCGAGAACTTAACCGCTGTGAATCTCGCTGCGGCTTGCGGATACACCGGGCAATTGGCGGTCGTTGCGCGCTATCCCGATGAACGAGAAGAGCTCGAGGCGTTAGGCTGTATTGCTTTTAACTTGTACGCGGAGGCGGGGCACGGTTTTGCTGAGCATGTCCAGGCAGCTTTGCAAGGATAACTGGTCACTAGCAAAGTGGGCTGAGTAAAACCGCAGCAGTTTCCCGGGGAATTTTATCTTCGTATTGCATGATCGACTTCAATAGCGACATGACTTTTAAGCGGTCGTTACCAGTAGGCGTTGTGGCTTTCGCGTAGAAGCTAGCATCGGCAATTTCAATTTGGACGATGGGCTCTTCCTTTAGGTTCAAGTACCAATCTGGTTTGATGTGGTTTTTTAGGTTGGTAGCGCCCACCAGATATTGGCCAGCGAAGAGTCGAAACGGTAAAAGGTTGGATTGGGCGGTGCCACAGTAACGACTTTGAGTGGTGATTTTTAGCAGCGGCTCGTGCTGATCCTCGGCGCTGTCCCAGACCCTCTCAGTTTCCATCTCGATTGCATCTCCGTTACATCAGGCTTAAGTAACCTTAATGTGGGTGAGATTCAAAACCTAGAGCAGAAAAGCCAGACGGTAGGAAGATTTCGGTCAGTGGTAATTTGATATCAAAACTGTGACGGCTGTCACCTGGTAAGTGAGAAGTGGTGATACCGGTCGGCATCACCACTTCCAATGGTGCGGGATATTTAGTCTGGTAGACCCAGAACACGCTTGGCAATAATGTTCATTTGAACTTCGTTGGTGCCACCATAAATAGTGACAGCGCGGTTGCTCAACCAGTTTTTGGTGGTTTCCAGTTCATTTTCAGAGAAGTTTTCACCTTCCCAACCAGCACCTTGTGTACCCATGAGTTCGGACTTTAGTTCAGAGCCGTCTCGAGACAGGTTAGCGCCTACCAGCTTGAAAATAGAAGTGGTCGCGCCTGGTGTCTTACCCGAGCGGTTTTCTTCTACAACCCGTTGTGTAGTGAGTTGAAAGGCCTTTTCCAGCATAGAGTGCTCAAGAACCTTTTCTCTGGCACCGGCATCGGCAATCTTGCCATTCTCTGTGCCAATGTATTGCTTCGCCAACTCAACAAATTCGTTGCGCTTGGGCTTTTTCTTCTTGGCACCAGCACCGGACAGCCCACCGATACCAGATCGTTCAAACTGCAGCAGGCGCTTGCCCACAGTCCAGCCCTTGTTGAGTTCACCAACCAGGTCTTCACGCTTGGCGATGGCGTCGTCAAAGAAGGTTTCGCAGAAAGGTGACGAACCAGAGATGAGACGAATTGGCTTGATGGTCACGCCAGGCTGATGCATATCAAGCAAAACAAAGCTGATGCCGTCGTGTTTGGCCGCATCAAAGTCTGTGCGGACCAGGGCGAACATCCAGTCAGCGTGCTGAGCCCCGGAGGTCCATACTTTCTGGCCGTTAATGACGAAGTTGTCGCCATCAATCACGGCTTTAGTTTTCAATGCAGCGAGGTCAGAACCCGCGCCAGGTTCACTATAACCCTGACACCATTTTACTTCGCCACTGACGATTTTTGGAATGTGACGTTGCTTTTGCTCTTCAGTGCCGAACTCCAGCAAAGTTGGGCCAATCATGGAGAGCCCCATGCCAGTCAGCGCGGGAATCGCTTTGATGCGACCCATTTCTTGCGCGAGAATGCCAGCTTCCTCGGCGCTCAGGCCGCCACCGCCGTATTCCTTTGGCCATGTTGGTGCGGTCCAGCCGCGTTCCGCCATGACTTTCAACCAGGCATATCCGGCGTCGGTATCATATACCTCGTGGGCATCTTCCCAGTGGAAAACGCGGGCGCGCATTTCAGCGGGACAGTTCTCTTCTAGCCAGGCGCGAGTTTCTTCGCGAAATGCTTCTAAATTGCTCATGATGACTCCTGAGAAATGGATTTTGGGTTGGGCTGTTATACCGAACCGCCTCAAAATATGGGCCACAGATACTAAATTAAGCGCATCGGTGCGGCAACCAAGGGCGAGGGCTATCGACGCTTCATTCGGCCCATGAATAACGACATATCTCGGTCAAATCCGCTGGTATATAACCCATCGTAAGTAAATACGAGGTAAAATGGTCCGGTTCGAGATATAAGGTTTTTCATGCAGCATACCAACAAAGCCATTGTCTATTGGCTGATTACCCTGATCGCTACGGTGTTTACGATGGTCGTCGTGGGGGGGATTACCAGGTTAACGGAGAGCGGGTTGTCCATGGTTGAATGGCGGCCGCTGTTAGGCACATTGCCACCACTAACCGACGCCGAGTGGCAGCGGGTATTTACCATTTATAAAGAGTTCCCGCAGTATCAACTGGTCAATCGCGGCATGTCCCTGGATGAGTTTAAATATATTTTTTACTGGGAATACGGACACAGAGTCCTCGGCCGATTTATTGGCGTGTTGTTTGCGGTGCCATTTTTCTTCTTCCTCCTCCGGGGCATGATCCCTGATAACTTGAAGATAAAGCTGTGGATTGCGTTGGCGCTAGGTGGTGCCCAGGGATTAATGGGTTGGTACATGGTGAAAAGTGGTCTGGTGAATGAGCCGTTAGTGAGTCACTATCGACTGGCTGCTCACTTGAGTTTGGCACTTATCATACTGGCTTACCTGACCTGGTTACTGTTGGGCTTGCTAAAGCCCGAACGATTTGAGGTGGGCCGCAATTTTAAGTGGTGTCTTAATGGTTTCACCGCGTTACTGATTCTACAAATTCTATACGGTGCCTTTGTGGCGGGTAACCGCGCCGGCTATGGCTTTAATACCTACCCCCTGATGAATGGTGAATTGTTACCAGACGTTGCCTTAAGTCTAGCGCCGTTTTGGCACAATCTTGTGGATAACAATGCGATGTTGCAGTTTATTCATCGTTGGGTAGGTGCGTTGGTGTTGCTACTGGCCATAGGACTAGCTTATTTCGCAGCTGTGTTTGAAAGTCACCGCATCAAAGTTAGCGCCATGATGCTAACAGGCGCTGTTATTGCCCAGTTCCTCCTGGGAGTCTTGACCCTGATTTATGTGGTTCCGGTCAGCCTGGGTAGTATCCATCAGGCCGGTGCCTGCGTGGTGGTGATTTGTCTGGTGATGTTATGGTACCGGGCAACCGGTCCGGAGCGAACAGGTTGAAAGTTTGCCTTGGCCAAATCAACACCACTCCAGGTGACTTCGAAGGGAACTTGACGGCAACCCTCAAGGGCATTGAGCACGCTAGTGCTGAAAAGGCAGATTTGATTGTTTTTCCAGAACTGAGTATCCCTGGTTATCTTAGCCAGGATTTGATGTACCACAGCCGTTATGTGGATCGTAATCTGGAAAGCCTGGAGAAGATTCGTGAGGCTTCCGAGAAGTGTCACCCTGACCTGCACATTGTGGTGGGCTACATTGACCGCAACCATGACGCAGGTAAGCCGTTCTACAATATGGCTGCCGTGCTGCGCCATGGCAACATTGTGGGGACCTACAAAAAGCAATTGCTGCCCTTCTATGACGTGTTTGATGAGTTGCGTTATTTTGAACCAGGTACCGAGTTACTGACCCTTGAGATTGCCGGCCAGCAAGTAGGTGTGACAATTTGTGAAGACCTCTGGAACGACAAAGGCTCAGACGATTACAACCACAAGACTAATCCGTTCGCCCAGTACCGCGATCTTGGCGTGGACCTTGTGGTGTCTTTGAATTCATCTCCCTATGTGAAAAACAAGCCAGAACAGCGCCTCAAGGTCATTGGCCCCGGTACAGAAGGTGGTCCAACAGTGGTGTATGTGAATCAGTATGGCGGCCAGGACGAATTGGTTTTTGATGGCCGTAGTTTTGTGATCCGTGACGGCAAGCTATTGCACCTTGCCTCGCGAATTGACGCCGACAGCTTTGAGTGTGTTGATCTGAACGCAGAGGTTGCGGCGAATGTAAGTTTAGAAACGCCGTCGCTTTACGATTTGCTGGTGCTTTGCCTTAAAGACTATGTCTTTAAGAGCGGCTTCCAGCGTTTGGTGTTAGCCTCCAGTGGTGGCGTGGATAGTGCGGTGGTTTGCCAAATTGCCTGTGACGCCGTGGGTGCTGAAAACGTTCATGCGATCCGGATGCCGTCGATCTTTTCTTCCGGTCATTCCCGAGATGATGCCCTGGCATTACATCAGAATCTTGGCTGTGTGGATTACGAAATTCCCATAGATCATGAAGTCACTGTAAATTTTGTAAATAGCCAGTTGGCGGAGGGCAAGTCCAGCGACAACCTGGTGGTGCAAAAGCTGGCCGATGGCTACGGTCATGTTGCAGGGG
>JBKAGC010000145.1:0-9148 GCA_046290215.1 Pseudomonadales bacterium
AAACCCTAAACCTGCTCCATGAGTGGCCTATGCGTGGCCCGTTTGATGTGGTGTTTTGCCGTAACGTGATTATCTATTTTGATAAACACACGCAGCGACAATTGTTCGCCCGGATGGAAAAGTTAATGCCCAGTGGGCGTTACCTGTTCATTGGTCACTCGGAAAGTTTATTGCACGTGTCGAAACAGTACACCTCACAAGGGAGCACCATCTACCATCGCGTTTAGTGATGGCGGGCAAAGCAGATGATAGGCACGGTACACAGTCTCGACAAGCGTCCTAAGCAGCCTCCGGCGCTAGTGGGATTCCAGGATGTGAACCGCTACTGGGATCAGCGCATGAATCTCTGGGCGGCAAAAATCCTCCCGGGTGAACTGTATGTCAGTTTACACGGCGAGATGATCAGCACGGTGTTGGGCAGCTGTATTTCAGCCTGCGTACGGGATGTGCAAAAGGGTATTGGCGGCATGAATCACTTTATGTTGCCAGAACCCAATGAGCATAGTTCCGATAACTGGGGTAGCGATAACCTCACCACTCGATACGGTAACTGGGCGATGGAAGCCTTACTGAATGAACTGTTCAAACGCGGAGCGAAGAAACAACACATCGAAGTGAAGTTGTTTGGTGGCGGGCAAATTATTCAGAATATGACGGATATTGGCGCGCGCAATATTAGCTTTGCCAGGCAGTATATGGCGGCGGAAGGTTTCAAGGTGGTGGCTGAAGACGTCGGCGGCCAGCGGCCGCGTAAGGTGCTCTATTTTCCCGATACCGGTGCGGTAAAAGTGAAGCGCCTGAATCAAGTATCTAACCAGACTATCTTTACCAGAGAGCGCAACTACGCCAAGCACGTCAACGTGGATTCGACTGATGGTTCAGTCGAGTTGTTCTGAGCGAGGTGTTTGATGGCAAAAATCAGAGTCCTCATTGTTGATGATTCCGCGTTAGTTCGCCAAATTATCAAGGCAACCCTGTGCGCGACGAACGACATTGAAGTGGTAGGTGAAGCGGTAGACCCCCACGATGCCCGGGAAAAAATCAAAGCGCTGAATCCAGACGTCCTGACCCTGGATGTAGAAATGCCAAAAATGGACGGCATCGCCTTTTTAAGTAACCTGATGCGGTTGCGGCCCATGCCGGTGGTGATGGTATCGACCCTCACAGCCAAAGCCAGTGTGGTCACACTGAATGCCCTGGAGCTTGGTGCTGTGGACTTTGTGGAAAAGCCTAACGCTGGCCTTAGCGGTAATCTGGATCACTTCACCCAGGAGATACAAGAGAAGGTACGGATGGCGGCAAAAGCCAACGTCACCCAATTGAAGAATGCCCCGAAGCGCATCAACAAACTTTCCGCGCCGCTGAAAAGCCGTAGCACCAGTTATTCTCACATCGTGGTGATTGGTTCGTCCACCGGTGGTACAGAAGCGGTGCGGAACCTGCTGATGAATATGCCGGCAGGTGGACCACCAGTTTTGATTGCACAGCACATTCCAGAGAATTTCAGCGCCTCATTTGCCCAGCGGTTGCATGACACTTGCCCTATGGATGCGATGGAAGCAAAACACAATGATCCTATCAAAGCGGGTACCGCATACGTGGCACCCGGCAATTTTCATCTCACGGTGCGAGAGTCCGGGGGACAACTGTGTTGCTGGTTAGAACAGTCGGAGAAGGTGAACCGGCATCGCCCCTCGGTGGATGTGCTGTTTGATTCCGTGACGAAACGACTTGGCAATCACAAGGCCATCGGCGTCATTCTAACGGGCATGGGCGCTGATGGTGCGGAAGGTCTTTTGCGCATGCGCCAGGCGGGTTTTTTCACCATTGCCCAGGATGAGGCCAGTAGCGTGGTATGGGGTATGCCTGGTTCTGCAGTGAGGTTAGGCGCCGCTTGTGAAGTGCTGCCATTGACACAAATCGCAGCTCGTCTCGACCGTGTACCCCGCCGCAAACGGCCAGCCCAGCAAGGCTAAAAGAAATGCTGATTTTTTTTGGCTACACCCAGCCAATTGATAAATGTGGTCTATTCTTATTAGGTGAAGCTACAAATCACAGCTTGGGATCGTAGTAAATATTAGATGGAATGAGGATAAGACATGTCAATTTATGCATCCGCTTCAGATAACGGTCGTGCGTTGACTATCAACATTGAGGGTCGTTTCGATTTTAGTGCCCACCAGGACTTTCGTGAATCCTACGAAGGAACTGACGCCAATCCTGAAGAGTATTGTGTGGATATGAAAGACACCACCTATCTCGACAGTTCGGCGCTCGGTATGTTGTTGCTGCTGCGTGATCACGCTGGTGGCGATACGGCGAACATCAAGATCGTCAACTGCAACCCAGACGTAAAGAAGATCTTAACGATTTCTAACTTCGAGCAGTTATTCTCGATCGACTAGACTTCGAGCGAAGTACTTTGTATGCACGAAACGATTTCAGTTTTGGTGGCAGACGATAATGATTCCGATAGGTTGATCTTATCCGGCATTCTGAAACGTCAAGGGCATGAGGTGCTGCTCGCGGCTAATGGTCGTGAGGCGGTGGATATGTTCACGGAACACCGGCCGCATCTGGTGTTACTGGACGCGCTCATGCCAGAGTTAGATGGCTTCGAAGCGGCGCGTTTAATCAAATGCGCTGCCGGCGAAGATCTGGTTCCAATCATTTTCCTTACCTCGTTGAAGGATGCCGAATCGCTTGCCAAATGTTTAGAGGCTGGCGGCGATGACTTTTTGAGTAAGCCATATAACCGGGTGATTCTTGAGGCCAAGATTCACGCGTTCCAACGTATGCGGCACATGCATCAGACGTTGCAAAATCAGCGTGATCAGATTGCCAAGAATAACGGCCATATGTTGCAGGAGCAGCGTGTTGCGAAAGCAGTATTCGACAATGTTGCCCATAGTGGTTGCCTGGACGCGTCGAATATCAAACATATGTTGTCGCCTTTGTCGGTGTTTAATGGCGATGTTTTGCTGGCAGCTTATAAGCCATCAGGCGGTATGCATATCTTGCTCGGGGATTTTACGGGTCATGGATTACCGGCGGCGGTGGGTGCATTGCCAATGGCCGAGATCTTTTATGGTATGACTGCCAAAGGCTTTGGGTTGCATGACATCATGCGTGAAATCAACCTGAAGCTAAAAACCATTTTGCCGATAGGTGTGTTCTGTTGCGCCGGTTTTGCCGATGTGAGTTTTCGCAAGGGTTCATGCTCTCTTTGGCTTGGCGGATTGCCTGACTGTTACTTGCTACGCGCAAGCGGTGAGATGGAGATATTTCGTAGTAACCATGTGCCCATTGGTGTCATCGATCCCAAGTCATTTGACGACTCTACATACCAGATACTGATGGAGCCTGGCGACCGTATTTATCTCTGGTCTGATGGTATTCACGAAGCGCGCAGTGTCGAAGACGAAATGTACGGCGAAGAACGCCTCAAGACCTTATTTGTTGAGAATGATGATCCAGAAAGTCTGTTTGATGAGATTCGTGCTGACGTGATTAAACATATTCGCGGTGGTGAAAGAGACGATGACATCACCATGCTTGAACTGAAGATGGTGGATCAAGCGGAAATTCATAGTGAAAATTTCCATGTAGAAATGGGTGCGATTTCCGGACCCACAGATTGGAGTATGAGTTATCAGTTAGGTCCCAACACCTTACGGGACTTCAACCCTCTGCCGTTGTTGCTGCAACTGCTTATGGAGGTGCCTGGTCTTAGGCCCCACAGCGGCACTTTGTACACTGTCCTGGCGGAGCTTTACTCCAATGCCCTGGAGCACGGCGTGATTGGCCTGGACTCGCAGTTAAAGTCAGACCCAAGTGGCTTTGCCGAGTATTACCAAAGACGCGAAGCGGCACTACAGGAGTTATCTGATGGTTTTGTGAAGTTCACTTTTGAGCACAAACCAACCAAAGATGGCGGATGCTTGAAGCTGCACGTGCAAGATAGCGGCAAGGGCTTTGATTACTGCAACGAGGTGGCCAAGACATCACCGGAGGATGACCTCCATGGTCGTGGTATCGCGTTGATTCGTGACCTGTGTGAGCGTATCCACTATCTCGGCGCCGGCAATGAGGTGGAAGCCGAGTTCGTTTGGCAACAGGAAGCGTAATGGATGTCTATTTCAAAGGAGGCCGGTTTAATGCCACACAATGAAGGTGATCATCTTGATGCCGATATCGTCGCGGAACTTGAAGAAATCATGGAAGATGATTTTGGTGTTCTTTTAGAAACCTATCTTGACGATGCCACCCAGAAAATTACCGGTTTGCAAGCTGCCCTCAATGCCAACGACGCGGGCGAACTACGCGAGCTGGCGCATAGTTTTAAAGGCGCCAGTTGCAATATTGGTGCTCTGCCATTGTCGCGCCTTTGTGAAACCGTCGAAGATCTTGCCAAGCAAGGTGAGCTTGCCGAGGTGGGCCCACTGCTGCCCGGTATTGAAAACGAATATGCAGCGGTAAAGAGTTTGTTGTCTAGCAAGCTGGCCTAGACCGTCTGCCCGCCAAACGGCAAAACATTCTGGCACATGCCTTGCAATATTGGTTGCACTGAACGTTTTTACTTCCGGTCAACCAGAGCAAATTGTTATGTCTTCTCCCGTACAACTGCCCGTTTTGAATCCTAAACAAGCGGCGCCCAACTCAGAGGGCAATCGAGTCAAACCCGCTGAAGCGCCAGAGCCCACGAAAAGTAAGGGTCAGGAGAATTTTAAAGAAGCCATGCAGGCTGCTGATAAACGCGCCGAGCAACGGGCTAGTCAGGATGACCCGGGTTCCAAGGAGTCACAAGCTACCGAGCGTACGGCAACTTCTAGCGGCAAGGACTTGCCACCGGAAGAAGGCAGCACGGAAACAGAGACTGTGTTTGCGGGTAGCCAAACACAGGTGCTGGTGGAAGAAACCCTGCAACTGAACTTCAGCACCGCTGAGCTAAGTGCTGAGCAAGCGGATGATGCGCTGTTGTTGGCAACCCGGTTTGTTGTGGATAGTCTCCCGGCTGTAGGATCGGAAGCCGCTTCTGGCAATACCACGGCAAGTGCTTCTGCTGGCGGTAAACCTGATATCTTGCTGCAGTTGCAGGCACAAATCAGCAAAGCCGCTCTCGCACCGAAAACGCAATTGATGAACCCTGAAAGTCTCGTGCAAGGTGCAATCACCGAGCTGACCAGTTTGAAAGATGCTGCATCGTCGGCGAATGTGCAAAATCAGGTTGATGCTTTATCAAGTCAAAGTAACCAGAGTAACGCCGCGGAGTTGAAAGCAGCAGCCCAGGCCACCGCGACCAAAACAGAAATGGTAGTGCCGAATAAAGTGGGCTCTGAGGGTTGGAGCGAGGCGATGGCTGGCCGGATTAGCCTGCTGGTCAACCAGCGGATATCCGCCGCTCGCATTCACATTAATCCCCCTGAACTAGGCCCTATCGAGGTTCGCGTAAATCTCAACAACGATCAGGCTAGTGTGCAATTTACCAGTCAATCAGCCCAGGTTAGAGATGCCCTGGAACAATCCATTCCACGTTTGCGTGACATGTTAGAGTCAGCGGGTTTCTCCCTCGCCGATAGCGATGTGAACGATCAAGGTGGCGAGCAACGTGGCCAGGGTGAAGGTGAGGGATCTCAGGAACTAATTGAAGAAGCCGTGGCGCAACCTACAACACGCGAGTCGCTCGGACTTGTGGATGACTATGTCTGATTCGCGCTGAGACGCTGAAGTATGTCTGGGATCAGATACTCAGCCGTCACGTAACCGCCACACAGCAACTGATAACCACTTCCGGTATCGATGAGGAAGTGGGGCAAGGCATTAGCAGAGAGAGATTTTGCTAAATCAAAGCCCGCCCGGGTTTGCGCGATGATCTCCGGGCTGTGCTGCAGCTCCACTAATTCCGCCTCAGGCAGATCAAGCAAAGGTGCCAGTACCTTGACGCTATTGATGTCTTTACCTTGTTGATAAAAGGCCGTCTGCAGTTTGCTGAAAAAGTCAAATGGGGGGTTGCCCTCCAGTTGCCGGGCAATCTCAACAGCCCGGCAGCTCATCTCGCTATGGTAAATAAACCCTGGGGGAATTTCCCCGCTGAAGGTCTGCCCGGTCGTCTCTGTCACTTCCCGCCAGAGCCGCTGCAGCCGCTTGATGTCGTAGCCCAGCAAACCTTCACTGGTGCCAATTTGTAAACCCGCCATAGTTAAATCAAAGCTAACCACACCGGCCAATTTTTGACGGCTGAGCAAAACCTCGGGCAAGGTGCCAAAGCACCAGCTACACAATGGGTCTGTGACGAACAGGACCCTGGCTTTTGGCGTTTGCCGGGAGCTTGATTCTATGTGGTCTACACTATGAGTCATGTACAACAAAAAGGAGACTGTGGTGCTTACTTCGATGCTGTGACTTTTTGTTGGCACAGCGATTGCTTGACAGTAGTTGAAGTAAAACACGACAAAATTTTGGCATGGCTGATGATGACGTCCTAGAAGCTGAAGAGCAAGAATCGACTGGTGGGTCGAAGAAAAAGCTCATCATAATTGCTGCCGCGGCGCTGGTATTGCTGCTCGCCATTGGTGGCGGCGTTTATTGGTTTTTCTTTGCCGGTAGTGATGAGCCTGAGTTAGCGGAAGACGGTACCGAGTTAAGCGCGGAAGAAGGCGAAGGCGGCGGTCTGTTTGCGTCTGGCCCTGGTAAGGCCCAATACCACGTCCTCAAGCCAAAGTTTACCACCACGTTTGAGGCTAACGGTCGCCAGCGTTATATGCAGGTGGAAATTACGCTAATGACCCGTGAGACCGATGTAATTGCAGCGTTGGTGAAACATCAGCCGCTGATTCGCAACGCGCTGGTTTTGTTGCTCGCACAACAGGACTACCTGGAGCTGCAAACCATGGAAGGTAGGGCAAGCTTGCGCACTGCGGCAGTCACCACGGTACAAGAAATCCTGCAACAGGAAATTGAAAAGCCCGGTATTGAGCAGGTGTTGTTTACAGACTTTGTCATGCAGTAAGGAAGCTCATGTCAGTACAAGATTTATTATCCCAGGACGAAATCGATGCTCTGTTACACGGAGTAGATGATGGCGATATTGATGTCGATGATGATGAGGATATCAAGGATACGCGCACCTGGGACTTAACCAGTCAGGATCGTATTGTTCGGGGCCGGATGCCGACCCTGGAGATGATTAACGAACGTTTTGCGCGTTATACCCGCATCAGCATGTTTAACTTGTTGCGCCACAGTGCGGACGTTTCCGTGGGTGGTATTCGAATTATTAAATTCGGCGAATATGTTCACAGCTTATATGTGCCTACCAGTCTAAACCTGATCAAGGTCAGACCGCTGCGGGGGACGGCGCTGTTTATTTTTGATGCCAAGTTGGTGTTTAAACTGGTAGATAACTTTTTCGGTGGTGATGGTCGTCACGCCAAAATCGAAGGTCGGGAGTTTACCCCTACTGAACTTAGAGTTGTGCAACTTGTGTTAAAGCAGGTGTTTGTCGACCTAAAAGAAGCCTGGTCCAATGTCCTGCCAGTGGAATTTGAATATGTGAACTCTGAGGTCAACCCATCCTTAGCCAACATTGTAAGCCCGTCAGAAGTGGTGGTGGTCAACTCATTCCACATCGAGTTAGACGGCGGCGGCGGTGAACTACATATCACCATGCCTTACTCCATGATTGAACCGATTCGTGATCAGCTAGATGCAGGTTTCCAGTCTGATGTTACCGACATTGATGACCGTTGGGTGAAATCCCTGCGGCAAGATGTACTGAACTGCGACGTAAATCTGGATTGCAAAATAGCCGAACGAAACATCCTGCTCCGTGATCTGGTAGATCTCGAAGCCGGGGACGTGATTCCAATTGAAATGCCGTCTGAACATATATTGACGGCCAACGAAGTACCCATGTTTAAAACCCAGTTGGGCGCCAGCAATGGCAACCTCGCGCTGAAGGTGTTGGAACCCATTAAAAGCAACATCGACTAGCAACAAGAGAGTGATAAGTGATGGATGAAACAGACGATATGGTAGATGAGGGCAATGATCAGGATATGGCTGATGATTGGGCCGCCGCTCTGGAAGAACAGGAAAATGATGAGCTAGATGTCAGCGCGCAACCGCTGGATGAACTCGTGGATGAGGGTGGCGCCGAGCCAGTGGGGGATAACCCTGATCTGGAGGTGATCCTGGATATTCCCGTGAACATCAGCATGGTGGTTGGCTCAAACCAGATTAGTATTCGTAACTTGCTGCAATTGAATCAAGGCTCTGTGATCGAACTTGATCGACTCGCCGGTGAACCGCTTGATGTGATGGTGAACAACACATTGATTGCCCACGGTGAAGTAGTGGTGGTGAATGAGAAGTTCGGTATCCGTCTAACGGATGTCATTAGTGCCGCGGAACGTATTCGCAAGTTGGGTTAATGATGACTGACCAGATTCTACAAGTCGGTTTATACCTGGGATTAATTGTCGCCCTGATTGTGTTGCTAGGGTTTGTGGCGAAAAAGATCACGCCCCTGACGACCGCAGGCAGTAGTGCCGGGATGAAGGTTGTGAGTAGTTTGCCTCTGGGTATGAAAGAGAAGCTGGTGCTGGTCCAGGTTGGTGAGCAGCAAGTGTTGCTCGGTGTCACACCCACAACCATTTCTCGAATCGAACAGTTTAATGAGCCCATTCTGGCGCCAGATGGTGCTGGCATGAACGACTTTCGCTTCAAACTACAGGAAATGATGAAACAGCCCTGAGCCAGTAAACAGCCTTGAGCTAATTAACAGCCCTGAGCTAACAAACTGCCCTGAGCCGTCACTCAATCATACAACCCAACCACGGATGGTTGGAAAACAAGGTTTCACGGATGAACCGAATTCACATCTTAGTTCTAGTTTGCCTCGTGCTGTTTGCACCATTCGCGGCTGCGGAAGAATCTAACGTGCTGCAAACTCTGGCCGAGAATCCAGAGCGTTTTGGGATCGCTGCCATCACTCACACCGAGGACCCGAACGGCGGTGGTGGTACTTATTCCGTCACCATGCAGATCCTCTTTATCATGAACGATTTCAGCGAATGTTGAACTCGCCCCGACATTTGAGAACTTGCATTTACTCGGCACCGACACACAGGGTCGCGACAGCTTGGCC
>JBKAGC010000146.1:0-9137 GCA_046290215.1 Pseudomonadales bacterium
CTTTCCGGGTAGTCAATCTTCAGGTCGGGCATCAGCTGAGTGATGGCGTTGAGGAGGTTGCTTTTTTGCGAAAGCAGGGGGGTCCTTGGCGAAACCTACATCGAAAAAGCTGAGACCTGCCTGGTTGGGTTGAATCAAGGCAAGGCCACGGTGAGCGAAACCCTGAAGCAGTTTAACCACGACTTAAAAGGCGAACATCGCCGCCAGCAAAAGCTTGAAGAAAATTTGATTCAGTCGGAATCAAACCGATTAGTCCAGGATGGCGCAAAACGTGCTGCAGCAGAACTACTGAATCAACAAATGGCCGGTCAGTCCCTGGCCTTGTTTACCATTTTTATGCTGCAAGGTGCGTGGTACGAACTCATCCAAAAGATCCACTGTGAATGTGGTGTGGAAGCGAAAGAATGGCAGCACATTAAACGCCTTACCAGTGACATTATCGAGGCGCTGCAACCTGGCACATCCGAGGCACGGCGCCAGGCTCTGGTCACCGCCGTGCCAGACCAGCTCAATAAACTTCTTGAAGCCCTACCCTTCAGCACGGACTTTGTCGCACCTTGCCTTGCAGATATCGAAGCAGAGTTTGAAGCCATCTTGGAAGGCAACCCATCTGTGCCTTGCGATTTCGAGCCTATCGAAACCGCGAATTTGTCTGGTGTTGATGGCGACATTGACCCTGGCCTTCTGCAGCAGGTGGCAGACACAAAAGCAGGTGGTTGGTATCTCTATGATGACAAGCGCGAGGAAGACGAAAAGATCGCCCGAATCAAACTGATCATTAACCATCAGGCTTCCGCTCGATTGGTGTTTACCAATCAGAATCGCCGTAAAGTCCTAACCATGACTTACACAGAGTTTGCCGCCCGCTTGAGCAGCGGGACGGTTCGGTCCCTGGCCCCGGACTTTCACCTGGGGGACTTCATCACCCGCCACCTGGGTTTTGTGGTTGGCACCGTGAAAGCGCAAAAGGCACGGGAGTTAAAAGAGAAGGAAGCCAGGCAGCGCAAGGAAATCTCCAGACAATTCCTCTCTCGCCAGCAACTTCGTATCAGCGACGAGATGCAGCAACTTAAACAGCGCGCCGCGCAAAAAAAGAAACGCGCTTTGTTACTGCAACAAAAAGCCCAGAAGAAATTATCCGCCGCCAAGGATGCCGTGGACCGTTTACGGCCGGAAGCCTGGGTAAAACTCCCCCTGATGGAGGGCACTCAAACGCCATGCAAACTGGTGGGTGTGGTCTCGGCGGCGGACAAATACATTTTTGCTAATCGCGCCGGTATCAAGGTGGCGGAATACACCGCCAGCCAACTGTCGCAAATGATTGTCACGGAAAACAGCGAAATCCTCGATACCGGGGCAGAGTTCGAACAGGTTCTGGCGAACGTGGTGACCGGCTTAAGGGAAAATCGCGAGAAGAGCTTCGACCAGCTCACGGGCCTTGCCTAACGTCACAGTAGTCGTGATTTTGGCTTTGGTGTAGCCTGTTAACTTCAATAACAGGAACCCAGCCATGCTCGATATCAAAGCTACCAATCTTGACCTTTCCGCCATGCACGAAAAAATGCAGTGGTATGTAGATCAAGAAATGATCCCTTTTTGCACCACCCTCGTGATGGAAGGCACCGACATTGTCGATGTGCAAACTTTCGGTGCGATGGATGGCCTGAAGGGCGAAGGCCGGCCACTGGCGCCCGATACCATCTATCGAATGTATTCCAATACGAAAATCGTCACTTCCGTGGCCGCCATGATGCTCTGGGAAGCGGGCAAATTTGACCTGGATGACCCGGTGGAAAAATACTTACCGGAGTTCGCCAATCAGCAGGTACTTAAGCCAAACGCCACCTCTATTGAAGACACTGAACCTGCTGCCAGCAGTATGACCATCCGCCAGTTGTTAAGTCATACCTCTGGTTTGTCCTACGGTTTTATTGAACCAGAATCCATCATTGACCAGGCCTATATCGCAGCCGGTGTGAACGCCCTGGCCACAGCCGGCAGCACCCTCGCCAGCATGTGTGAGAATCTTGGCAAACAGCCCCTGGCTTACCAGCCCGGCACCTCCTGGCGTTACAGTCTTGCTACAGACGTGACCGCCCGCCTGATTGAAGTGATCAGCGGTCAGTCTTTCGATGCTTACTTAGAGCAAGCTATCTTTAAGCCCCTGGGTATGGTGGACACTGGCTTTTATGTTCCTGCTGACAAACAGGATCGTTTTAGCACTATGTATCGCCCTGAGGACTTTTTAGATCCGTTAGCCAAAGGGCTACTCAAGGCGGACGACCCCTATGAAGGCACCTACTCGCAGCCAAACACATTTTTGTCCGGTGGTGGCGGTTTAGTCTCCACGCTTGTGGACTACATTAAGTTTATCCAATTGATTGTGAATGGCGGCGAATGGCAAGGCACGCGTCTGCTCAAATCTGAAACCCTCGATCTAATGCGCACCAACCAGTTAGCAGATGGCGTGGGTGTCGCCTTCCCTATGTGGGCCATGCCTGGCACTAAATTTGGTCTAGGCTTTGCCCTTAAAGAATCCGTTAGTGACGATGAACCAGCCGGTATGGAAGGTGAATATCACTGGGGCGGTATGGCCGGCACCCATTCCTGGATGTCACCGAAAACTGGACTCACGGGCATGTGCATGACCCAGCGGATGCCTGGCTTCTGGCACGCCTTTAGCCACGATTTTAAATCTCTGGTTTACGAGGCCAAAGCCCGGGCTGATGGTTAGGCCGCGCCATGATTAGCGGTGATATTGATCTCGACAAGCTGGTGGATGATATCGACCAGCAACTCGAGATCCTAACCGCCATCGCCGCGGACAATGCCATTTTGAACGAGCAACTACGCTTGCTTCAGGCTTGCCGCGAGGCCGTCTTAAGCCAGTCACTAGAAATCACCCGATTGCTGGAAATGGTTGACCCCGACGAGACCTCCCCCTTGTCAGAACTCACGACAATACTTGAACGCTACCAGCTCGATGGCGAAGGCGACTAGAGGTAATGTCACAACGCAGCAATAAACTCGTCCACCGCGGCGTTAAATGCCGCGGGTGATTCAAAGTAACTACTGTGCCCCACATCCCCGAGATTAACGCAACTTGCACCGGGGAGTGCCGCTGCTAACGCCGCAATGTATTCTGCCGCAAACAACACGTCCTTATCGCCGGTCACAAACAAAGTGGGAATGTTGTAATCGCCAAGCTGGTCAATATTCTGACCCAGTCTCGCCTCGCCTATCTTGCGCGGTATCACGTTGTTTTCAATATTGTTGAATTGGCTAATGGCCTGGTAAAGCACCGCCATAGGCGGATTTTTCTCTGGGAAGTCCACCGCCAGGGCTGGCAAGTTGCCGCTACTGATCACCTCGGCGACTCGTGATGTATCGTTCACGGCAGTCTCATGTTCGAACACGCCAGGAGTATGACTCATCACCAGGGCCTTAACTCGCTGCGGTGACTGCAAGGCAATTTGGCTACCGGTCCAGCCACCCATGGATTGGCAAATCCAGATGGCCGAGTCGATGTTTTCCGCGTCGAGAATGGCCAGGGCGTCATCGGCGAATAAAGCCGGATCAAACTCCGCCTCGGGACAGTGAGAACGAGCAAAGTAGCGATGATCAAAAGCAATCACCTTGTAGCGGTTTTGATAATGAGCAATCTGATTAAACCAGATAGACGCATTGCCACCCATACCGTGGGCCAACATGATGACCTCGTCACCAGAGCCGTGAACCTCGTAATAAATGGGCAAACCATGACTTGTGACAAACGCCATTTGTTTTCCTTAAAGTTGTTTAATCCGTAATAGCCAGCGCATGGGTTCTCGCTACCCCGCAATCTACAAAGCCACTGCCGCGATAGAGTTTTTGTGCTGGATGGTTAAAGCCTGCGGTATAAACCCGGCACAGCTGCATACCCTTTTCCTTAAGTCTTACCAGGCCATCGGCAATCAAGGCCTGGGCAACACCCGTACCACGATGCTCAGGTACAACACCGAATGGCTCAATATTACCAACAGCCGCCACATCATCGCGCCAGAAGATGGTAGTAGCAGCATACTCACCGGCCACTTCCACTGCGAGACACAACTCAGGGTCGAAAATACCGCCAATAGCACTCACCGCATCCAGGGTTGCCGTGGAAAAACTCGACCCCGCTCCCCAGGCACTGCGATGTGCCGCCGCATAATCCTCGCGCCGATCTTCACTGACCGCTACGACCTGAAAGCCGTCGATTCGAGCAACTTTGTCTAGTGGTTGATACAAATGTGGCTCAAAGTGTGCGGTGGCTTGCCAGCCAAATTGCGAGAGTTGCCCTAACAACGCGGCATCATGTTCAAACACACTGGTCACCAGGACGCGCTGATCCGATTGCGCATACCGATCAACATCTTTTAGCACCTCAGCCCACCCCGCCATGTCTTTAACGTTCAGAAACGGCATAGTGCCGGTAGGAAACTGACGACGTCGTTCTGCTGCCCAGGCTAACAGCTCAGGTAACAAATGCGGCAGTGCATCTGGCTTGCCATCAAACACCAGATGACAAGGCGGCTGATACCAGGCATAGGCTACTAACCGGTCAGCCTCGAACCAGAAACTAATATTTTGTTTCGGATCAGAACCGGTCAGCTGCCAGGCCACGTCACTGTTCATTAACAAGGTCGGTTGCCCCGCCGCGCTGCGATCTAAGGCGAGATCACTGAGCAGAGCACACCACTCGAATAACAGGGCTCGCTGAAAGGGCTTTTGCTGAAAATGACGCTTACTCATGAGCTCAATCTAAGCTATTCCCGCGGGCCTCGCAATCGCAGGCGATCTTGGTAGACTGCCACTTCTTTTGCCCCACCAGGATTTGAACTATGAAAATTGCGGTTGTCACAGGTACCAGCACCGGCATTGGTCTTACCACCAGTTTGCATCTTGCCAAGAACGGCTACAAAGTATTTGCCGGTATGCGCAATACAGCCAAGGCAGACGCCCTAAATGAGGCAGCCGCGGCAGAGCAGCTTGATGTGGAAGTGATTCAATTGGATGTTTGTGACAACGAATCCATCAAGGCGGCTTTCGCGAAAGTCGAGGAAACCGGTCCTGTGGATCTGTTGGTGAACAACGCTGGTATTGGCGGCTCGTCGCCCCTGGAACTCACACCCGAAGCAGAACACCGGCAAATGTTTGAAACCAATTATTTTGGTGTAGTGAACTGTATCCAGGCGGTATTACCGTCTATGCGCGAACGTCAGACTGGCTGCATCGTCAATATCACGTCTGCGGTTGGCCTGCTGGCTACGCCTAACCAGATTGCCTACTCCGCCTCTAAGTGGGCGCTAGAGTGTCTTGGCGAGGCCCTGGCCCATGAGGTTTATCGTTTCGGCGTGCGCGTCGTGAACGTGGAGCCTGGTGTGATTATGACCAATATTTTTGAAAACTCCGCCGAGCAAACCCGCTACGACAAGACTTCACCCTATCAACCCATCATGCGTCGCAATGGCAAAATTTTTGCAGCAGGGTTTAAGCGTGCGGTAGGTCCTGAAGTGGTCGCTGAAGCCATTCTTGAAGCTGCCACCACTGACGACTACAAACTACGCTGGCCTGTAGGCCCAGATGCTGAAGGCTTTATGGCTGCCAGACAAAAGATGTCCTCAGAAGAGTGGGTCAAGATGGGCGACAACCTTTCTGATGATGAATACAACTCGAAATTCCTCGAGATGTTTAACACCGAGCTCTAGCGAAAGACGCTAAACCAGCGCCAGAAGCTCAACACTTCCGCCAGTGCCGCGGCAACATAGGTCAATGCCGCGGCGCGCAACACCTCTCGGACCGCGGGCATATGCGCCTCCGGTACATAACCGCTGGCCAAAGTTGGTAACGCCTTATTGAAGCTGGCGTCAAACTCCTCAGGCAAGATAGCGGCGTACATCAGGACTGAGGCTAACATGGTGATAATGGCAGCACCGAGTAGCAAGGCCATGGCCGCCGGCGATTTCACCACCACCAGACCAATGGGTGCACAAGCCAGAATCAAAAAGCCAAGCTTCTTAATAGCCACTGCTTTGCCCATGTATTTGCGGCGCAGCCGGCTCACAGGTTCGTCGCGATTAAACTGAATAGCGTGGCCAATTTCATGGGCAGCCACGGCCACTGCAGTAAGGGACTTACCCTGATACACATCAGGACTTAAACACACGGTGTTGGTTTCTGGATTGTAGTGATCTTGATATGGCTCGCCCTGCTCTACTTTCACCCCGGTCAACTTAAACCGCTCCGCCAGATGTTCGGCAAGCTCCCCCCCTGTACCAGGCATACCAGATATCTCTTTTGAATGGCGTGACAGCACGTGGCGCACCCAGAGGGAAGGACCATAGGCCAGGGCAAATAAGACAAATGCAAACAACAAATAAAGCATTAGTCTTCCACCGGCTCATCCCATTGCTGGGCAATGATTTCTCTAGCGCGACTGACATGTTCATCAGGCACTAACACTCGCACCAGGCCAAGCGCTTGCAACTCACCAACGCCGCCCTGTAACAGCTCGCCATCTACCCGGACAAAAATATCCTCGCGCTCCAGCATATCGCGAATCAGCTGCGCCTCAATGCCATTGTTTGCCTGAAAGACAACCTGCATCACACTGCTCGACAACCGTAGAGAACCCGGCCAATGGCACACAGCGCACCGTCATCGTTGATGACTTTCACTTCAATGGTGCAAAGCTGCCTGCCGCGTTTGATCACGGAGGCTTGCGCATCGAGCCAGGACCCGTGCGCTTGTCGCAAATAGGTAATAGACATATCCGCGGTGCCTGCGGGGCTTGAGTCCTCGCGCAAATTGGTAAACACCGCCGGTACCGCAGCCATATCAATCATGGTGGCAATCACGCCGCCATTAACACTGCCACCAATCCCGGTGGGTGTGGTTTCAGTGACGGTAAGTCGCACCCGGGCAAAGTCCGGATCATGCTGTTCAAGGGTCAACCCTAGATATTGATGGAACGGGTCCTGATTGAACCAGGTAAACAGGTCATTGGGATTAAGTGCGTTGCTTTCTGACATTCTGATAAAACTCTTTGCAAAAGGTATCTGAGGCTCAACGAGGCAATTATTCTGTGGGATCAAATCTTTCCGGCACCACGTCGCTAAATAAATCCATGCCCTTCCATTCTGGTTCTGTCGGCGCGACCCCGTCCACAGGAATGTCTTGCGACGGCTGCGCGCCTCCTAAATCGGGGATATACCGGGGGCAATTGGGGAAGATATGCTCCGCTGTGACCTCAACAAGAAGCTGCGCGCCAACATATTCCTTGAGGCGCTGCGGATCGCGAATCACCCGGGCACTGCCATTGACCCGAATTCGCGCTGGTTTTTCACCCATGGTTATAAACAGCAAACCCACCGCTGGATTGACCTCAATATTGCCAAGGCTTTTGAACATACCGTTGCCGTCGTAATCGGGGAACACCAGCTGATTATCACCCGTGACTTGCACAAACCCCGCGGGACCACCTTTAAAGGAACAGTCTGGCTGACCCCGATCATTGGCAGTGGCCAAAAAGAAAAACTCTGCGGCCTCGATAAACTCGATATCCTGGGGCCAAAACGCCTGATGATGGGTCACCTCAAGCAAGCGGTCCGCCAGTGCAGTGGAACCAAAACTGGCCTGTAAGTCACGATTACCTTTGTGGTACATGGAGACTCCTAGGGGCCCACCCGTTGATAATTTAATTGGAACGCGCCAGGTGTGTCGGTGGCTTCAAGGTCCCCTACCCAGACGGTTAAAATGTCACCGGTGCGACGATAAACCAGGTTCTTCGGCAAACCTTTCACTGCTTTAGACATGGCAAAGTTGGCGTAGTTCGTTTCAACACCCACCAGTTCATGTTCAATAGGCTCCGCTTCCCAGCGGCTAAAATCTTCATTGAAATGGTTCCAGCGCAGCACATATTTACCCTCATCATGTTCGATGAGCATAAACTCCGTAATCACCCTGCCATCGTTTAACACGCCACGAAATACGCCCGCCAGTGATGAAGCATCACCGCTCCAGAATTCTTCAGCACCTTGACCAAAGTCCGTAGCTTGCCAGCGGCCCAACATAAAATCCAAAGGTCCGGATTCAGCGGCAACCGGGTTAGCTGAGATCAACATCCATAAAATTAGCGCGACTCGCATAGGCGTTCCGGGCAGTGACTATCGGGTATAACTTAACCTAGTCGCGCAAGGCTTTAAAGGCAGCCAGGCAGGCTTCCCGGGCCACTTTAAGATCCACCATGGGGGCAGGATAACCAGTTTCGGTCAGTTCACTGCACCCTGGTTTATGTAAGGCTTTGCTCGACACATCTTTCAATTCTGGGATAAAGCGTTTGATAAAATCACCGTCCGGGTCAAACCGCTCGCCCTGGCGAATCGGACTCAGCAAACGAAAATACGGCGCGGCATCGGTGCCCGTGGACGCAGACCACTGCCACCCGCCATTGTTGGCAGCAAAGTGGCCGTCCACCAGGTGGCTCATAAAATACTGCTCGCCCCAGCGCCAGTCGATCAATAAGTACTTGGTTAAAAACATTGCCGTGACCATACGCAAGCGATTATGCATCCAGCCAGTTTCATTTAACTGGCGCATAGCAGCATCAACAATGGGGAAACCCGTTTTACCCTCACACCAAAGGGCAAAGTCCTTTTCGTCGTAGCGCCAGGCAACTGCATCTGTCTCCGGGCGAAACGCTTTGCCCTTACACACATCCGGCCAGCAGTAGATCACGTTGATATAAAACTCACGCCAGATCAATTCACTCACCCAGGTTTCCAGCCCCTGGCTTTTAGATAGGTCGCCGTCACTCGCTGCCACGGCCTCATGAAAACACTGCACCGGGGACACAAGACCCACCGCCAATGCCGCAGACAGTCTTGATGTCCCTTCCAGGGCCGGTAGATCCCGGTTCTTCTGATAATCCGCACCACGCTCGGCCACAAACGACTCCAACTGTTCCAGTGCAGCTTGTTCTGTTGTGGGCGATAGTTCCGGTTCAATAGTAAAGTCGATTTCGGGCAAATCGAGTTTGACGCTGACCGCCTTACCCTGAGCGTCCGGCGCGCCTTGCACCGAGCGACCTACACTGGGCCAGGCCTTGTACCAGGCTT
>JBKAGC010000147.1:0-9095 GCA_046290215.1 Pseudomonadales bacterium
GTAAATGTCAGGTCATAGCGTTCCGACCAGAGCTGATAACCATCCTCAACCAGTGACAACTGCGCAGTGACTCGAGCGGTATCATCCACCACCCGAATACTACCTTCGAGCACAGTATCAACGCGTAAATGGCGACCAATTTCAGTCACATCTTGATACTGGTCCTTAAAGGCAAAAGAGGATGTCCCCGACGCTACCCGCAATTCATGGATCTTCGCTAATCCATTCACCAGATCCAGGGCAATACCATCGGCGATGGCTTCATGATCTGGATCCTGAGACAGATTTTGGAACGGCAGCACAGCCACTGAGCGTAATCTTGCCTGCTGTTTTACTGGTGCATCCCCTATAACTGGTGAATCGCCAAACTCATCTTGAAGCCAGAATGCCAACCACACCAGAACCGGCATGAATAATACCGCAAGCGCCAGAGTGGTCGAACGCAGCCAGCGGCGACTTCGCTGCCGCGGCGGCGATGAATCGGCCGCGGTTCGCTGGAGGTCCGATCCCAGGAAGCCGTTTAAACAAGACAGTAGTTTGCTGCGATATTCCTCTGCTTGTAACTGCGGCCGATGGATGGCCTGACGATTCGACAAGGTTAAGCGTAACCCACCAGTCAGCTCCGCCGCTTCCAGGTAAACAGTGACAATAGGCGTCTGTTCATCGGCCGCGAAATTTACTTCGTTACGGCAGTTTTCTGAACTTACAGAATTAGGCGTAACAAAGTAGATCAGCGCTGCCGCATTAGAAATGGCTGTGGCAATCTCGTCACGCCACTCTCGCCCAGCTTCTATACCCTCGTCGTACCAGATGTTGACCCCAGCAGCTTTGAGTTCCTTTAGCTCTGCAAACACCTGGTCAGAGTCTCTGTGGGAGTAGCTAACAAAGACGTAAGGCTCGGAACCACGATAGGCAGGAAACGGTCGGTTCAAGATTGACTCTCACGCAATTTCGCCCGCACGGACATCAACACCTGACCATACATATTAGTGCCGCGGCGATCGCGACCACAGCCCCAGTAGTAATCATACTGGTCATTGGCAACTAGACGCTGCTCCCCGGTTTCAAGCAGTCGTTTAGCAACCTGCTCGTGAGTCAGACATTGGGTATAGATGGCCCGGGTGAGATACACCGGGCGAACGTTTTTCCAATCTTTACGCTGTCGGCGTAACCAATGACCTTTATGCTCTTTGTGCGCTAATTCAGGGGAGTCAAGTTGTCTGACTCGTTCCTGTTCGGCACTGCTGGCATACTGCATGGCTTGCAAGTAGTGCTCGACGGTTGGCCAAAGCGTATCTTCAAGCAAAAAGCTAAACGGGGCAAAGCTGCCCAACAGTTCCTCCGGATCATAGCGGGAGAAATATAGAGCTGATTCATCGTCGGCTGGGAATAGGTCACTCAAGCTCGACTGCCTCATGGATAGCAAGTTGATGGTCAATAAACGCTCGCCACACCTTCGCCTCAGTAAAGGCTTCTTCGTTCCAGACTTTCTCTAGATCCCTTCGTGCTTGCACTTCTGGCACACCCTCATGAATCACTCGATGTAAATAAGTGAACGCCGAAGCACGGTAGTTCGCAAAGCAGTGCACCAGGGTCTTGCGATTTTGCCGGGCGCTCATCACTGCGCTAAACAACTGAAAGTCCGCTGCTGTGGGGTTGTCCCAATCCACGGGAATTTGCACGTAACTGATACCCTGCTGGGTTAATACAAAACCTTCTTCACTATTGCGTTCGGCACTGGCTGGTGCGAGGTTTATCACCATTTCCACACCCGCCTCAGCAAGCGCTGCAGCATGCGCCGGCATTACCTGACCAGAGGTCAATAAGTTGCTATTGATGCTGTGAAAATTATGAATGGACTGCAGCGGTAGTGGTTCATCCGTTGCCGCACCACAGGTTACAGCCAAAGCCAGGAGTAACACGAGGTAAACTGATTTCATCAAGGCGCTCCGTTACGGCTGGCAGATGGATGAGGTTGCGTACCGATCCACAACGTCACAGCCTCGGCACACAGATTGCCTTGCTGATCATAGATTGCCGAACCAGCAAAGTGCTTCTTACCTTCCACGCGAATCGTCCAGGCATTAACCAGGAGTTCAGCACCCGCGTCCGGCCTGCTATGAATTCGGGCAGTCATACGGCCCAGCAAACCGGTCCTAAATCCTTCATGGATAAACGCAAATTGTCCAGGGCAGTCCATCGCCGTCCAAAGAAACTCAGCAGGCAGTTTGCCGCTCTCGTCGGCCCAGGCAGTTTCCGTTTGCCAGATCGCTGCCACTTGATCAGCCACGGGCGCAACGAACACCTTTAAGCCATCAGGATTACCAGCACCACAACAAAAACAGATGGGATGATAACCGGGCACACCGGGCACAAAGTCCTGTAAGCCTGTTTGCAGGGAGTAAGCCTGGTCTGCCGCGGCGGCCACGGCCTGCCATGACGGCGGCAAACGGCTGGCAAAGGTTGTGTCGCTGGGTTTTACCTCGGCAATTAACGTATCACCATCAGTGACTTTGGCAGTGTCACCAGTCACCTCGGTGGCCATAGCTTTATCTAACGGAATGGGCGCCCGCAAGGTTACCTCAACGGTGCGCTCAGCCAGGGGATCGATCAGGCCTGCAAACACTCCCCCCACATATCCGCCGTTACCTGAAGACGGCGGTCCGCGAAATTTCTCCGCAATAATCATACTTGACTCAGGTGCTTGTGATGGAATCGCAAATGGTCCTCGATAAAGCTTGCGATAAAGTAGAACGAATGGTCGTAGCCAGCTTGCTCGCGGAATTCAACCGGGTAACCGGCTAGATCAGCCATCTCAAGGAACAACTTTGGCTTGAGCTGCTCATCAAGAAACTCGTCCATACTGCCCTGATCTATGAGCATGGGCATATGCCTGGCCTGCTTTAACAACAAGCTGGCATCGTAGGCTTGCCAGGCCGCGACGTCTTCACCCAGATAACGGGTAAATGCTTTTTCACCCCAGGGACATTGAGTGGGCGCCGCAATAGGCGCAAACGCTGAAACCGAGTGAAATTGTTGGGGGTTTTTTAAAGCTATGGTCAATGCGCCATGACCGCCCATGGAATGCCCTGAAATGGCCGCCCGACCATTGTCTACTGGCAACGCTTCACCCACGAGAGAAAACAGCTCCTTCACCACATAGTCGTACATTTGATAGTTGCGATCATAAGGCGCGGCCGTGGCATTCACATAAAAACCAGCGCCATGACCGAAATCCCAGGCACCATCAGGATCGTCCGGCACGGCATCTCCCCGGGGGCTGGTATCGGGGCACACGATAGCCATCCCGAGTTCCGCCGCGACGCGCTGTGCACCGGCTTTGGTAACGAAGTTCTGGTCTGTACAGGTGAGCCCAGAAAGCCAATACAACACTGGGACTTTATTCTCCGGTGTCGCTACTGGCGGTAAATAAACGGAAAACTGCATAGAGCAATTTAAGGTAACTGAGTCGTGCTGATATTGGTTCTGCTGTCCGGCAAACAGCTTGTTACTGGCAATGCGCTGCATATCACTCTCTTCGTTCAATCTATGGCACCATTTCTATCCACACCAAAACCAACAAGCATTTCTCACGTACAATCACCTGATGACAGCATTCGATCAACCGGGCAAGACTGATTTCTGGTTTATTCCGCTGGGCGGAACCGGTGAAATCGGCATGAACCTCAATTTATATGGCCACAATAGTCAATGGCTCATAGTCGATTGCGGCATCAGCTTTCTCGATGAACTGGATAAAAATGGCTTTAATCAATCCACGGTTATTATGCCTGATATTCAATTCGCCCGGAGCTTAAAAGACAAAATCGTTGGCCTCGTGGTTACCCACGCCCATGAAGATCATCTCGGCGCGATTCACTATTTGTGGCCCGAGCTTGGATGTCCCATCTACACCACCAAATTTACCCGCCAGGTGTTGTTAAGCAAACTGCTGCGCGCCAATAGCCCAGCACCGGTGATTGAGATTAGCCCAGGCGAGCCCTTGCAACTGGGAGGCTTTAACATCGACCTGGTAGCCATGACTCATTCAACGCCGGAAACTCACGGCCTGGTAATTAGCACCGCGGCTGGCCGGGTCTTCCACACTGCTGACTGGAAGCTAGATCCTGCCCCAATCATTGGTACACCCGCCAGCGAGACCATCCTGCGCGGGCTTGGTTCGTTAGATGCGGTGATTACCGACTCAACCAACGCCTTACAACCCAATCGGGCAACTTCCGAGGCCAGCGTTCACACTGCCATGTTGGAGTTAATCCGTGGCATGTCGGGGCGAGTCGTGGTGACCTGCTTCGCCAGTAATATTGCCCGATTGCAAACCCTCGCCCGGGTAGCAGAACAAACTGGACGTTATCTTGGTTTACTGGGCGCTTCTCTGGAGACTATGTATCGAGCCGCGCGCCAGTCTGGATACCTACAAGATGTGCAGACCTTTGCTTGCCGTGAGTTAAGTTATTTACCTGGCGACGAGGTCCTAATTGTTGCTACCGGCAGTCAGGGGCAACCGGGCTCGGCGCTGCATCGATTGGCCCTGGCACAACATCAGGATGTCAGCCTGGAGGCTGGAGACCATGTGATTTTTTCTGCAAAAACTATCCCTGGTAACGAAAAAAGTATCGAGCGCCTGCTTGAACAACTCAAACTACTTGGGGTCCAGATCTGGCAAGCCGAGGGCAGCAACCTGGCATTACATGGCTCCGGTCACGGCGGCGCGCCAGAACTCATAGACCTGTTTACCTGGACCAGACCCAGTCTAGTGGTTCCGGTCCACGGCGAGCCACAGCATCTGGAAGCAAACGCTGCATTGGCTAAACAAGCAGGCATTCCACGGCAGCTAGTAGGTCGCAATGGTGATAAATTCGACCTGGTGCGTCAGCAGCTTGAAACCGGAGTCGCTCCCACCGGGGTTTTACAAGTGAACAATGATGGCTCTATCTCTTCACTGCAGACTTGAACCTGCGCCGGCATCTTGCAACACTTCGCCTCGCTATCAACTACCGAGACCCTTATGGATTTGCACCTCAACAACAAAAAGGTCGCTGTTACCGGCGGCAGTAAAGGCATAGGCCGCGCCATTGCTGAGTCGTTTCTTCGAGAAGGTGCTGAAGTGGCTATTTGCGCGCGCGATCTGGCCACCTTAGAGGAGACTCAAAAAGTCCTATCTGAACTGGGCAAGGTACATATTTTTGTTGCCGACCTGGCCAAGGAAGAAGACAACGAGGGTTTTATCCATTGGGCTGCAGACACCATGGGCGGTCTCGATATCCTGGTCTCTAACGTCAGCGCCATGAACAACTCATTTGCAGATTGTGTGGCTCTGGATATTGTTGGCGTTCAGGCCTTAATGCGTGCCGCACTTGAGCGTATGGAGGATCATCAAGGCGCCAATATCATTTGCATATCATCCCGTGCCGCATCAGTTGGCATCCCGTTTATGCAGGCTTATTCCGCGGTCAAGGCCGCTACCATCAGCATGGTGAAATCCCTTGCTTTGGAAGTTGCCAGGCGGGGCATCCGGGTTAACTGTATTTCTCCCGGCGATATCGAATTCCCTGGCGGCAGTTGGGAACGGGCGAAAACGGACAATCCGAAACTGTACAACGCGGTACTAAAAGAGAATCCTTTTCGCCGCCTCGGCGAGCCGCAAGAAATAGGCGATGTTGCGGCGTTTATTGCCAGCGATCGCTCTAGCTTCGTTACTGGCGCGAATATCCTCGTGGACGGAGGTGCCACCAGAAGCCTGCAAATATAGGGTATTTTTGAGGTTCCGGTAGCGATCCTGGCCTCATAACCGTGCAGTCACGCACCAGAATGTTTCATTTCTGCGCTGAAAATTTTTCCTTGTCTATACTTTGGCTAAGGAAAGTCGCAATTCAGCAACAGGAAGCAAGGCTGGTACAACGTTTGCTATCCAGTGTGTCACTAGATGACGGATCCATCCGCGGAGCACGGGATATTCATGAGCAGCAGAGTCATATACAAATTATTGGTCGCCACCCTGAGCGCGATCACCTTCAATGCCGCCGCTAGCGGCGCTAACCACTTTACCGATCAAAACCTCGATCAATTCATGGTTGAACTCAGCACCCATAAAGATGCTGGGCGTACTGCCTTGCGTGATCGCATTGCTGAAATTGAGCAACAAGAAGGACAATTTTCACCGCGTCTGTACGGCTATGTTGCCGAGCTAGCGAGACTGAAGCATGCCAATGGTGAACATCAAGCTGCCATCGAGTTATATCAGCGCATGCAGACGCTAACCCACTGGTCTGATGGCGTAAACTCACCATTGCAAATGGAGGCCCTACGTTTGCAGAGCCGCAGTCTGGTTGCCCAGGGTGAAATGGTTGCCGCCGACAAGCTAGAACGCTTTCACCTTCGCGTGGCAGAGAAAAATTATCAGGGCGAGGCTTTGATGCCATCATTGTGGCGCCTGAGTGTTTGGCAACGCATGACCTTGCAATATCGCAAGGCCATCAAGAACTACAACCGGGCGCTGGATATCATCGCAGCAGACCAGCTTCATGAGTCCTATGCAGTACGCACCCTCGAGGAAAAGGCACTGACAGAACATCTAGCTAGAATCGGTGATCCAACAGAGTCTTTGCAGGTCGCGCTACAGGGCAGAATGGACAATGACTTCTCAGACCAGATGGCCACTGCAGCAGCCATGCTTAACCTTGCAGATCTGCGCGTCTTACGCGGCAGAGGTGAAGCCGAACAGCTCTATGCACAACTGCATAATGTCCCTGCGGCATTGTTGGGTCCAGTGAGTAAAGATGCTTACATCAAGGCTTTCGATAGTGTCGATAACCCTGGTGTGGCGGCATTGCGAAGTGAAGTCTGGTACCCGGAACAAACCCAAACGGTGAGTTTTTCCTCAGAGCCTGAGCCAACCAACGAGGCTGCAACCATTGGCGCACCGGTACGGCTTTGCACGTCGCAAGTGGATTCAGAGGGATACGCCGACGTATCCATAGACCTGTCTGCCGAGGGTGCGCTGGAGAATCTAGTGATCACTGGTAGCGCACCACGGAAAACCAAAAAGTATTTGCGTGCGGTATTGCTTAAAAGTCGCTACCGGCCAGAGTTTGTGGACGGTGAGGCCGTTGGTAAAACCCTGGCGTTTCGCCAATACTTCGACCGCTCACAACCCATTCGTTCCGATCAAGTGGCTGGCTGGCGTGATCTCCTTGCAGAGCACGCCTGCCAACTCATGGCGATGCGCTAGGCCTTTAAGACGCGCCGGGTTTACCAGAGATCGTACTTTTGTAGCTCGGCGCGACCTACCACCATATGATGCACCTCATCGGGACCGTCAGCGAAACGCAAATGGCGCAAATCAGTGTACATAGAGGCAAGCGGGGACCACTGTGATATCCCTGTTGCACCATGCATTTGAATGGCCTGATCGATGATCAAGCAAACTTTCTCAGGCACCATGGCTTTTACGGCACTGACATAAACCCTGGCTTCTTTGTTGCCAAGTACATCCATGGCTTTTGCCGCTTGCAGCACCATCAAGCGCATGGCATCAATTTCGATGCGGGCGCGAGAAATAACTTCAAGGTTCTTACCCAATTTTGCGATAGGCTTACCGAAAGCTTCACGGGTTGCTGAACGCTTCACCATCAGCTCGAGGGCCTTCTCTGCCTTACCAATAGAGCGCATACAGTGATGAATACGACCAGGACCTAAGCGCACCTGGGAAATTTCAAAGCCGCGACCCTCACCGAGCAGGATATTTTCTTTTGGTACTCGAACGTTGTTAAAGCGGATATGCATATGACCACGAGGCGCATGGTCTTCACCAAACACCTGCATACCTTCCAAAATTTCAACCCCAGGCGTGTCTGTAGGCACCAGAATCTGCGACTGTTGGCGCGATGGTGCGGCGTCAGGGCTGGTTTTCACCATGACGATCATAATCTTACAGCGGGGATCACCAGCGCCTGAGATATAGAACTTCTCACCATTGATGACCCACTCATCGCCATCCAATACCGCCGAGGTAGAAATATTCTTAGCATCGGAAGAAGGCAGGCCTGGTTCTGTCATGGCATAGGCTGAACGAATCTCACCGTTCAGCAATGGCGTCAGCCACTGTTCTTTCTGCTCGGGTGTACCTACTCGTTCTAACACTTCCATATTGCCCGTATCCGGCGCACTACAGTTCAAAGACTCTGATGCCAATGACACCTTGCCTAATTCCGCAGCAATATAGGCGTAGTCAAGATTGGTCAAACCAGAACCAATCTCTGATTCTGGGAGAAAGAAATTCCACAAACCAGAAGCCTTGGCTTTGTCCTTCGCACCTTCTAACAACTCTAATTGGCGCGGATGCCAGGACCAGCGGTCCTCCTTCTCTTTGTCGAGAGCACGAAACTCTTCTTCAATGGGCTCAACATTTTCACGGATGTGCTTTAGCACCGCATCCATCAGTGGTTGGGCCTGTTCTGACATGGCCAGGGTAAACAGATCACTTTCTATATCGGGCATGGACTCTCCAGGTTTGATCATTACAGATGGCTCGAGGGTATCATTGTCATTGCGCAAGGTCTTGCTGCTATGCAGCGAAAAATACCTCGGTATTTCCGTGGTCTAGGTTCCCCTAAAACCGCACCAATAGCGCCATGACGATGACTTAGACAGTGAGATAAAGCCATGGCAGCATAGGGGCTTTTCTTAAGCTAATACCATGGCCGAAACAGAACACACGGGATTTGCCAGAACACTGGCGCGGCGCGAGGTTCTCACCTTATCTTTTGGCGCCATGATTGGCTGGAGTTGGGTATTGCTCACCGGCGAGTGGCTCGATCGGGCTGGCACCTTAGGCACGACGATTGCCTTTATCATCGGCGGCTTTGCGGTGATCCTGATTAGCCTCACCTATGCTGAACTGGCTGCGGCTATGCCAAAAGCCGGCGGTGAACATGTCTACACCCATCGCGCCCTCGGCTACACCTCGAGCTTCGTTGCCAGTTGGGCTATTGTTATGGCCTACGTCAATGTGTGTGTGTTCGAGTCAGCAGCACTGCCCACTGCCCTCGCGTATGTTTTCCCTGATCTTGCCCAGG
>JBKAGC010000148.1:0-8996 GCA_046290215.1 Pseudomonadales bacterium
AGCCGCTTCCCGGACGCCAGCGACAACACCATTTCCGACACTATCAACAGCGATGTGCTGTTTGCCGCCGGCACACCGGCGGCCGCCACCAGCCTCACTGCGGCCGGTCGCTATCAGGTATCCGACTCACTGATTGTTGGCGACCAGGAAAGCACCGCCCGCGGCTCATTCCTGCTGGATCCGGGCACCGGTGAACTGCTGGATTTCCGCATCCAGGTCTGCCTCGGCGGCAGCTCCTGTGAAAGCGCCAGTCAGATCTGGCGCAGCGAGTTGATTCCATCACTGAGCCTAAGCGGGAGCAGTGAATACATCGCGGGTACGCCGATTTCCGGTGACGTGCGGGTCCCGGCGGACAACCTCAATACTTCATTCCAGGGATTCTTCCAGGGACTGTTCGTCGGTAACGGCAGCAACGATCTCGGCTTCGCCACTGGCCTGCGCTGGCTGGAAGACGGCACGCGCATCTCCGGCACCCGGGAGATCATCGACAGCGCCCTGCTCTTTACCCGCTCCAACGAACCCGTATTTGGTCTCAGCACCTCACAATTGGAAGGTGTTACCCGTAACGGCGTTATCTGGGGCGGCGGCCTGAATCAGTACGTGGGGGCGGCGTCAGACTTCGCCAGTGACGACCAGATTTTCGTCGATACATTCAACGCCACCACGCTGCCCATTGCCGTCACCGACGACTTCGGTTTTCTGGACCTCACCGACCTGACGCCGGAAACTCTGGAAACCAACGTGGGCGGTTTTGACCTGCAGTGGGGACTCTGGAATGCCAGCGCCAGCGACGACTTGGCAAGAAGGGAATCCTACTACGGCATCGGCGACTTCGCGGTGGAAACCATCACCGGCAACGTGTTCAGCATGTCCGTTACCGAGACACCGTTCGGCTCCTTCAGCGGACAGAAAGAGTTTTCCGACGTGGCTGACTTTCTAATCGCCGCCGAAGGCTTCGACGACAACGACATCGGCTCGGTTACCGGCTCGTTTACCATCGAGCTCGCCTCAGGCAGCGTCTCCAATGGTCAGCTCGATATTTGTGTGGGTGCCAGCAGCTGCGACTCATCCAGCTACGGCGAGATCTACTGGCCAGTATTTTTCAGCGGCACCTTCTTCGGCACCGGCCGCCCGAACTCCGCCTTTTCCAGCGCCGAGACCAACGATGGCACCACGGTGATCCAGGCCGAATCCGTCGGTTTCATCCTCGGTGAACAGGCGGAAGGGTTCGTACTCAGCTTCAGTTCGAGCAGTGGACTCGGGGCCGACCAGGACGAAGCCCTGGACAACGCGCAGAATACCTCGGAACGCTTCGTCAACGGCGCGGTGCTGTTTACCGGGGAGCCCGGCGCGCCACTGCAAGTCGCCGAATCCAGTGTTGATCAGCACGACATCGGCTGGGGCGCCTGGGACAACCCCATCGACCAGAACTGGGTGACTGTAGAAGCGCAAGCAAATGGCACCACGACTTTGGCCACCGATGACTACCTGGCAACGGTTAATCCAACACCGGTAGCGAATCTGCAAGGCACCGCAAGTTATGCCAGCAGCCCGGCATCATCATTTGTTGGAAGCGGCAGCGGGGGAGTCGTCACGGACCTGGTTGCCGCGATGGATGTGGACTTCAACAGCGGCGCCATTAGCAACGGCAGCCTGCAGGTGGAAGTGGCGGGCAGCGAATTGTGGTCAGTGGGCTTTGACGGATCCGTAGCCAATGGCAATGTGCAACTAGACGCCACTGGCGGGCAGCTCTCCCAGTTTGGCAATCAGGTGAGTGATTCTGTTAGCGCCGATCTTGGCGGCGTGTTCACCGGACCCGCAGGTGAGGCTTTTGTTGGGGGGTTTGATTTGTTGAATCAAACCAATCCTCTTAATGCAGTTAACGGTCTCTTTACTATTGAGAAATGAATACACGCAAGTGGACCCCATGTCATCAAGTTTAGTGACATTACCAACTGAGCAGACGAGGCGGCATTAACTCATGATCAGTCCTCATTTTCCTGGCCAGAAACCTGCAACTAAATTGCCAAAGCGCCGATATAGAGTCTGATATAAATCAGGAAAGTGCGTTATAAACCCTGTTCCGTTTAATCTTGACCTTTCCCCAAAATTCTTGCTGACCTTGTCGAATGTGAGTACCGCGCCTGGCATGAATCTTCCCAGGATGATGATGTGGCAGGGAGTATCGCAGAAAGCATCGAAGCAAAGTAGCCCGCCGCCAGTTACCAGGCGCCAGAATTGTGCATAAGCCTTTGAATCCTGAGCGGAATCAGTAGACCCAAAATCACTTTACGTTTACTCTGAATCGGCTGATATGGCATGAAACCCGTTTTCATCGATATCGACAAGAGTCCCACGAGTATCGATGTCATTTGGATTGGAGCAGCCATAACTGAAAACACCTCGGCAATACTGCCTGACCATGTCTATGGAATCCCCTGCCAGGCCGATGCGATAGAGGAAATTGCTGACAAGTATTCGCTAAAAGTGGTCTATGACGCCGCACATGCTTTCGGTGACGAGGAAAACGGCCAAAGTATTCTGAATCATGGTGACTTTTCCGTTCTTAGTTTTCATGCCACCAAGGCTTACAGCACCCTGGAAGGAGGTGCAATCATTTGCAAGACAGCGCAAATGAAGAGAAAGATCGACGAAATGGTTAATTTTGGTTTCGTCAATGGCGAAGATGTAAGCCAGGTAGGAACCAATGCCAAGATGAACGAAGTTAGCGCGGCATTCGGACTCTTGCAGCTGAAATATATGGATGTAATTATTTCCAGCCGAAAAGCAATTACAGCTGTTTATGAAAGTGCAGTCGATCAGACCGCCGGATTGAAACTGGTAAAGACCCCGAAGGGCGTTAAAGGAAATTACAGTAACGTGCCAGTCATGGTTGAAGAAAATTCCCCCTTAAGCCGGGACGAATTGTTCAGGCTAATGGAAGAGAACGGTATCTATTGCAGAAAGTATTTCTCTCCGAATATCAATCAGTACAGTGTGTACGACAACATGCGTTATTTTAAACCGGGAGAATTGCCGGTGGCCGAATCCATAAGACAGAAAACACTCTGTCTTCCAATATATCCCGATCTCGAGGACTCCGATCTCGAGCGCATCACCGGGCTGCTGAAATACCAAAAGGCTGGCTAGTGAAGATAGCGGTAATGCAGCCCTATTTTTTTCCTTATGTTGGCTATTTCCAGTTGATCAATGCAGTGGATGTCTTTGTTTTTTTTGATGATGTCAACTACATAAAAAAAGGCTGGATCAATAGGAACCATATACTTGGAAACCATGGCAGGCAAAGGATCACGTTAGCACTGACGGGGGCCAGCCAGAATAAACTCATCAATGAAATTGAAACAGGTGAGGACAGGTCAAAGTTACTCAAAACCATAAAACACACTTACTCCAAGGCATCTGAATTCAGCAGAGTATTTCCCTTGCTTGAGAGTATCATCGTAGGCTCGAGATCAAGGCTGGATCACTTTCTCGAGGATACAATCATGGCCATCAGCAGCTACCTTGACTTGGAGCCTGTCTGGAAAACCAGTTCGGCACTGGAATATTCGAGAACCGGTGGCGGGCAAGAGAAAATATTGTCCATCTGCGAGGTGCTGGGAGCAAAGCACTACATTAATGTTCCCGGCGGCAGGGAACTGTACGACCCTCGCGCATTCATCAACAAGGGCTTTTCCCTCTCCTTTATCGCACCGCAAATTGATCATTACCAGCAGTTCTCAAAACCTTTTGAACCCGGGCTTTCGATTATCGATCTGCTGATGTTCAATGATCCCGCAGCAGTGCGTGAAATGCTCGGGCATTACAGGCTTGAAACTGTAACGTAGGGAGCAGTTTTCCGGGCTGGTTTGATAAGGTTCTCTTTGTGGAAGATGAAGCAGACCATATGAAGAAAGCGTTCGGCGTAAAAGACTACTGGAAAATGTTCCTGAAGCGTGGTCCCAGGCTCCCCCTTTGTTACTTCATTGAAAATCACCTGTTCGATATCAAGCACGGGACGGACACCCACGAACGTCTCCCTTTGGAGGATTACATCGACCAGCCGGGAAACCTCAAGTATGGTGTCCTCTACATGTCAAGCTGGACAAGTATAATCCGGAAATCAACATCTAGGGTGCTGGATCTTATTGGCGATCCGGAAGGACGTGTCGACTTTATGGATGTTGGCTGTGGGAAAGGCAAGGTGCTTCTGGTTTGGGCTGAAATGTTATCCGGCATAGGGTGGGCCAGGATTCTTGGAATCGATTACAGTGATGAATTACTTGCCATTTGCAGGGTGAACCTGGACAGGCTTGGTCTTCAGGGTATTTCCCTATGGAACAAGGATGCCACGAATGTCGATCCACAGGACCTGGCACAGACACTGGTACTCTACCTGTATAATCCTTTTCAAAAGGAAATACTGGCCAGGTTTCTCGAAAAATTGGAAGGTAAAGAGGCTTGGCTTATCTATAACAACCCCGTTAATGAGCCGGTCGTTTTAGCCCAGGGGTTCCAAAAAGTTTTTTCGAGCAATGGCTGGCATCCCAATGCCCACTATACGATTTATAAAAAAGAACAGACACGGACACTACCTTTCACCGGGCAAGGTCAGCATGAAAAAAGCCAATCACAGTAGCTGCGGTAAGTGGGCATGCTATTCGAGAACTGCGTAGCCAAAACCTGACTTCCCAAAGCCGTTGCCGTTGTATAGCATGTAACGTACCTCGCCAATATCGTAGACATACGGGTAGGCAATCATCTGGCTGTCCCAGCCGGTCTTGGAGAGCTCTATTCCGGATGACTCGTCTTTTCTCGTCCACGCTTTCCCATCTTCGGAAACGGCATATCCAATTTTGTAACCGCTGTCACGATTCTCCCTGTATCCGGAAAGTTTTCTGTAGGAATACCACATATGGTAACCGTGATCGTCCATGATCACGCACGGGCGTGCTATACCTGCCTCATCCGGGCCAGAATAATCAATGGCAACGTTCCCATCCCTTTTCCAATCTACTCCGTTACGGGAATCAGCTTGCTTTATATGGTAAAAGGGCTCGGCCTTTGCTTCATGAACCATCCATTTAGTGCATGAGAGGTACCACATTTGCCACTCTTCATTTGTTTTCAAAACAAAGGGGGTGGCGCAGAAAAAGGGTTCGACATAGTTCCTGTCTACCAAGGGCCCTTCGGAGAAGCGTTCGAAAGTAACCCCGTTATCTTTGCTGACGGCAAGGCCAATCGAATTATGGTAAGGGATGATATTTCGCACATTCCAGCCAAAATAATACATCCACACCTCGTCGCCGACTGCCAACACCTGCGAGGGCATAACGCCTGAATCGTCGAATGCGCCCAGGGAGCCCTTCGTCAGGACAGGATCCGGGTTCTTGAAGAATACATTTTCAGGCTGGTGGGGGATTGTATCGATATAGGAAATGTTGGATTGATTCAGGCTGTCCCTGGAGGAGTAATAGATACGTAACGTATTATTATCCACCAGGTAGGGTGTGGGGAGGGTGGCGTGGGTCCTGCTCCAGGTCCATTCACCCGAAGTCGAATAAACCGGGCCTTTTTTGGTCCACTGCATCAGATACCTCTCAGGCGATCACTCGTGACTTTCGCCTTCGGTGTCTCCTTCGTCGAATAGACAGAAAGATCTTCAGTATTCGACAGGATTAGGGAACCTGCGCCAATAACATTGCTCTTACCAATTGTAATATTATCCCGTAGCGTTGCATTTACGCCAATAAAACTGAATACGCCAACCTTGACGTTGCCCGAAATCACGGCATGTGAGCTAATGAAGCAGTGATCCTCGATGACACTGTGATGACCGATGTGATTACCGCTCCAGATAATGCAGTTGTCACCGATCCTGGTAAAAGGCTGAATGACGTTGTTTTCAAAAATAAAGCAGTTTTCACCTATGCTATCCGCGTGGCACTGGCACTGAGAGCTGATGAAACTGATAAAGTCATATCCCCTTGATTTGGCATCCAGGTACTTTTGCGCCCTTGTTTGATTGATCTTGTGGTAGCTGATTGGAATAAACAAGCTGTATTCGCCAGGAGGGTGGCTTTCTTCCAAGGTGGAAAAGTCCAGTACAGGCCGTCCAAGGAAAGTATCGCCCGACATGTATTCAGGGTCCACCGTGAAGGCCACGATTTCATGTTTGCTGTCGTGTTCAAGATAGTAATTGGCGATTTCGGAAATCTTGCCCAGTCCAAAGATTATTACTTTTGCCATGGTGTTTACAGTTCCCTGGAAAAAACGTAATTCCTGATTTCGTCGTAAATGCCGCCTCGCATGCGTTTGACTTCATGCGATTCGGTTGGCAGCAAACCGTGCTTTTTAAAAAATAGCTTGAATTCTTTTTCCGAATCAATGGGTAGTTCGATAAAGCATGTCCTGATTGCGGGCCATAGTATGTCCAGGCTTTCTACCACTGGCCACTCTGATCCATCGACGTCTATCTTGATCGCGGTTGGAGGAATACAACCGAGTTCAACCGCTGTTTGCGGACTGTGCAGGAGGCAGGTGGAAATGTAGCTGTCCGTGTTGTGGTTTTCCGGCGGTTTGGAAACATGCTTGGTATGCTCTCCAGCTCCGTAAATGGAGGTGGAAAAAGTGGCGATTCCATCCTCTGAGGATAAACCAAAAGGCAGGCATACCAGTTTGCCGCCGAGTTCTTGTCGATTCAAGTACCTGTTCAGGTCTACCATCGAGTAATTCTGGGCATCCGGTTCGAAGGCGTATACCTCGCAATTACTGTCCATTGCCGCAAAGACGGAAAAATGCCCTATGGACGCACCGACATCCCAAAGAATGTCATCTTCTTCAAGCCTGCCTATCCATTCAATCAGCTCTGGCTCGATCTCAAAAAAACGCTCACCCCAAACGCGGGTGCGGCCATTGGGTGTCGCGATGAGGAATTGTTTGCCATTCTCCAGGCTGTAGCTGGCAGCTTCGATCTCCTGCGAGTGCAGTGAAATCGTCTGAGTATGAAATCCTCGACTGTTTGTAGTCTTATCGTTCATTCTTTTGTAGCATCTTTTTGTACAGAGATCGGTCCACCACAGTCTGGTAGGCATTGCAGAATTCGTTTTCTTCCCAGTGCGCGTCGGCGATATCCGAAAACCTGGTGGAAAGAGAGAGCTTGTATGCTTCATGTCCGCATTCGCTGTTCACATAGGTTTTATGGGCCAGGAATGGAGAAAACATGACCATTTCACCCTCACTGGTATCGATGATCTTCGTTACGCCAAGCGAGTCGGTTACTTCGGGATCGATGATGTAGCCGGTTTCAGTTTGCTTGCCCGGAAGTAACCCCGATGAATGGGAGCCAGGAAATACTTCCATGCTGTGAGCATGTTGGCCTGCCTCAAAAAGGGAAATCCAGATGACAATACTGTTAAGACTCGAAGCCATTGATGGATAATCCTGGTGCAGCGCCAATCCATATTCATTTCCGGTCTTGTTGTTTGAGGTATAGTGGGTAGCTACAGGGCCTAACTGGACTGGAGCTTTCAATCCAAGCTCGTGCAGGCAGGCTGTGACAGTATCGGAAAAGAACAGGCGGTTCACTATGATGTCGCCTGCAAGCGCCTTGACCAGTGATCTGTTGTGCGTGACGGAGTCGTCGAACCTGTCCAGGTACAACCTGCGGGCATGAGCCCTCAGTTTCACAAGGAGCTCGGAATCGGCGCCCTTCATGGAAAGCTGCAAGAAGCCATCTTTGTCGAACCTGGTTTTTATGTCATTCATCATTAAAGTAGCGTATATCATTCATAATTAAAATAGCGCCGGGTTTCAGTGCCTTTTTTACCAGTGTCTGGCATCGGACCAGTAATATCTGATCAATGACTGCAAATAGCGGGAAAAAGACCAGTCAGGTATCTTTTTTATATGTGCCCTAGGGTATCGGAAGGATAGAAGGTATCTCTTGATTGAGATGTTGTCCAGATCGCCGGGCTGAGCTCCTCAATCTGCAGAGTCTCAACCCAAATCCACGGCTCCAGTAGTCCAAACGAACCAAAATATTGACTCAGCCACTCGTTCATCCCCCAGCGAGCCGAGTGCGATCCGGCTTCCTTCCCTGGCAGACTGATTTTCCTTTGTAACGCGTCAATCAACTCAAGCTGAGGCGGCGCACTGCCAGGGGGAAGCGTTGCTTGCTCAGCGCTTGTCAATTTCGAGGCAAGATGATCCAGAATCTGCTTGATGACCACGGGGTCTTCCACGCAGGCAATAATGCGCACCGGGCCCTGATATTTCGCGCAAGTTTCGACGTTGATATGACATACCCCTTTCATGCGTTGTGCTCACGTCATTGATGAGTGACGCTCTGTAAAGCTTCGGTCATCTCTGTCCTTACCAGCTTTCCTGCTTCCCTTGCCCCCGCCCGCAGGCGTAATCAAAGCCGGATGCTTGCTATTGGGAGCGAACACGCCTCGGAATCTAGTCAGATTGACACGGGGTTTAGGCACAAAGGCCGCTAGCCGGGCAATGGAATCCAGAGGTTCGAAGATTACATGAGTAGTCCCATTGCGGAATGGGGTCTTCAGCTCACAACGCACCTTGCCGGTGGATGTCAGGGAGAGACGCTTCTCTGCAATGGCTGGCCGGGCTATGTATCGATAGAGCCGCTTTATCTTATTGCGTTGGAGTGCTCTGGGAGCAATCCCGGCATGCAGGCTGAAGCCATTGAGTTTGGCCACTCGGGCGTTGTCTTGAGAGGGTTCAGGTTTTGGCGGGATGGTATGCAGGGTAAATGCCTTGCGGCCTTTCTGGGGGCCGATGGCCACGCGGTAGGTGACCGAGTGGACGTGGATATCCTTTAGTGGATCTTCTTAAAGACCATCAAGAGTTAGGTAGCTACTGTCTTCGTCCCTTTCAAGAATACCTCTGCGTTCGAGAAACCGGGCCACTCTTTCACTGATCTGGTCCAGTAGTACATGCAGTTGCTCGACAGTGGGTGGTGCAGTACATCGCAA
>JBKAGC010000149.1:0-8926 GCA_046290215.1 Pseudomonadales bacterium
GCGTAAACAGGTAGTCCTGCCACAAGCGCGGAAAGAAGAGGCTTTATTAGAGGAGGTGGTAGTCACTGGTTCTCGAATTAAATCGAATGCCAATAGCTCACAACCGGTGACCTCATTTTCAGCAGAAGAGCTGAACTATGGTGGTCAGGGAGACATCGCGGAAGTACTCAATGACAACCCTGCCCTACTATCTAGCGTGACCGCAGCAAACTCTTTAGACAGTGGCGCAAACAATCTTGGTGACGCAGAAGTCAACAACATCGGTGGTTCAGCCCTGGACTTACGCGGTCTTGGTACTGAACGAACTCTAACCCTGGTGAACGGACGTCGTCACGTCGCTGGCATCGAAGGCACCGCCGCGGTGGATATCTCAAGCATCCCAACAGGATTAATCGAGCGTGTTGAGGTGTTATCTGGTGGCGCTTCCGCCATCTACGGTTCTGATGCCTTGACCGGGGTTGTGAACTTTATCCTTAAAGAAGACTACGAAGGATTTGAGTTATCGGCTCAGGGCGGTACCGCCGATAGCTCTTACGGCACTGAAAAAATCAGCGCCCTGGGTGGCCTGAACTTCGGTGACGGCCGGGGTAACGTCACGGTGTCGGTACAATACGAGCGAAATGACGGACTTGTTTCTGGCGATCGGGACTTTCTTGCCAATAACAGCTTATTTAATGACGATCAAAACCCGGCTTTACGCTTTCAAACGGGTGAGATTACCGCTGGTGCAACGCCTAACCTTGCGCAATTTTACGATTTCGCAACTACCGGGCGTTTTAATTCGGGCTTTCGAATCCCCACTGAAGCAGATTTTATTTCTGACTATACCGCTGAGTTTGGTAGCGCACCCACATTAACGTCCGCTGAGCAGGCATTATTCACCCGGGCAGCTACTGCAACGCCACGGGCTATCCTGCCAGGTCGAACATTCAACATTACCTCACCCTATGGCGTTGTGGTGGCAGGTGATTTTGGTGTTGAAGTGCCTCTCGGCTCAGAACCTGATCTTGATGGCAACGGAGTTTCCGATTGCTTACAGAGTTTTACAGGCTACAACAGTTCGTTAGACGGCCAGGGTTTTGGTATTGCCGGCGGTTGCTGGGTGATTGGCGCAGACGGTACAGTTAATCCATATACTGATGGTCTTGTAGCCGGTAGCTTTAACCACTTTGGCGCCTCCGATAGCTACATTAATCCAAATGGCCAGCAAATCATTCCAGAAAAGACCCAGTATTCTATTGATATAAACGGTCACTATGACCTAACGGATTCCGTTACTGCATTTTGGGAAACCAAATACGTCAATGTGGAATCCGAGGCGGTAGAAGGCGGTCACAACTTTACCGACTTACTGTTCGGTGCAGCTGACAATCCTTTCTTACCTACTGAACTTGCCGCTCTTGCCAACAATAGCGGCTTAGGTTTTGGTGGCATCGACGGCGGCTTACACATCTCTCGAGACTCTGCTGACTGGGGTAAAAACCTCACGACGAACGAAAGGGAGGTGTTCCGAATTGTTGCTGGTATAGAGGGTGAAGTTAGCGACATCGCTTACGAGGTCTCGGTAAACTACGGCAAGTTTGAACGGAACATGATAGACCGTGAAGAAGTGATGCTAGATCGATTCTTCGCTGCTATTGATGCAGTTACAGACCCCAACACGGGCGAAATTGTTTGCCGCTCGGATCTCGATCCAACGGCTTATCCAAGAAGCACCCCATTCGACATCCCCCAGTATGTGGGTAACGGAGTTCGCTCATCTTTCTTTACCTTCCAACCTGGTGATGGTCAGTGTGCACCTATGAACATCTGGGGCGGTGAAGGCGCAATGTCACAAGCGTCGATTGATTTTGTGACGCAAGATCGTAAGGTCAACGAATCCATGGAACAGTTCGTGATTAGCGCTTTCGCCTCCGGTGATTCAGCTCGTTATTTCGAACTACCTGGTGGCCCATTGGCTTACGTCGTGGGTTTTGAGTATCGCAAAGAAGAGACTGAGCAAAACTTCGGCGCACTGGATCAGGGTATCTTGCCCGTTAGCGGTGTAACCTCAGACGGTCAGGCTTTCTCTGCCGGAGACCTTGTTGGCAGCGTCAGCGATGCTCGTCGCCTGATTGGCTCAACCGCCAACATCCGTTTGCTGAATGGCTCATCGGACTATGACTTTACCGACTACTACATTGAGGTGTCTGCTCCTCTCCTTAGCGGGGTTAGCGGCGCAGAAGAGCTGACTTTAGAAGGTGCCTTCCGTCAATCTGACAACTCGGAATTCGGCAAGAATGACACTTACAAACTGGGTTTGGTTTACTCGCCAATTCAAGACGTACAGTTCCGCTACACCTACAGTGAAGCGACACGTGTACCAAATCTGTTTGAGTTGTTCTCACCAGAACAGGGCGCACGCTTTCGACCAGCAGACCCTTGCGACGCAATCAACATAGGTACTGCTGCCGACCCAGCATTACGTGAAGCAAACTGTATTGCCGACCTACAAGCAAATGGCGTGCAGAACAGCACCATTTTTGACGCCAACGGCAACTACGCTTTCGAAGATCCACTGTCAGCTGGTTTCGCAGGTGCAGTAGGTGGTAACCCTGGTCTCGAACCAGAAACTGCTGAAACTGAATCCATCGGCATCATTCTGACACCTCAATTCTTGCCTGGCTTGTCCTTAAGCGTCGACTTGATCACCATCGATATCGAAGACGCCATTGTTTCTGTATCAGCACAAAACATCGTTGATCAGTGCTACGACGCCGCATCTCTGAACAACAATTTCTGTTCTCTGCTCAGTCGCGATGACGATCCCATCTCTACACAGTCTGGTGGTTTGGACTTCATTAGACAGGTGCAGTTGAATTTCGGTGCAGCTGAATATGAAGGCATCGACTACATTCTGTCTTACGACTTCAACATTGCTGACTTTAGCTTCCTTGCTTCACTGAACTACACAGACGTAAAAACCCTGGAGTTCAACGAAGGCGGCGTTGTCGACGATGAACTTGGTGAAATGCGTCGTCCAGAGCAATCTGGCACCTTTTCTCTAAACGGCACCTACGGTGACGCATCCATCACATGGACCACCGCTTACTTAAGCCAGCAAACCCTGACTTATGAGGACGGTATTGAAATCGAAACTGCTTTGGCTAACTACGGTGAAGCCGCGTTTACTGATGACGATACCTACATCCACGATATCCGCGGTACGTATGCCTGGGATGAGTCACTCACCTTATTCGGTGGTGTAAACAACATCACAGACGAAGAGCCATACGCCTCAGAGCGCGCTTACCCGGTAAGCCCAATTGGTCGCTATGCCTACCTTGGCCTGACCTACAAGCTCTACTAAACGTCGAGCCAGCACATAAAGGCACATCTTCGGATGTGCCTTTTTTTTGCCTGAAGCTTACCACCCGACACTCCCAGACAATTTGCAACGAGACTCTAAGCTGTCTGCTGTGCCTTCCGCTTTATACAAAAGTCCTTTAAGTATGGGCAGCTGGTCCGTATCACTGACAGGCTATCGCTCCTCCCGCTGAACTGTCGAAACCGACAAGCAAGCTAGACAAGCTCGCGACCTTGCAAAGGCACATCAAAGCAAGATCAGACAAATAATACCTGGCGCTAGATTTAGACAAGCCAAAAAAAAGCCGCTATCTAAATGATAGCGGCTTCTAAGTTACGATGTTTCTCCTGGTTTACCTCTGCTTGCCGTCGCTTTTTGCTAACCAAGCAAACTGATAGGCAACCTATATACGGCTTAACCTAGTGAGGCGATGTATGCTCGCCAGCCACCGAAGGAGGAAACATCCGTCGCTCCCTCGATACCACAAGGCTCACAAATAAATCCGGTGACCCATTCACCAGAAGCAAGTTCTAGCTGACCTAGACCTAGCGGCTGCGGAATCCCCTGCAAGAAGCTGCCCACATGCAAAGCCGGTACATCATACACTTCTACTTCAATGGCAACGCCATCAGTGACGCGAACCAGCCCCGGTCGCATGGGCGGACCACCAGGCAAGGCATAGAGCTTATAGTTTGCGGCAGTTTGGGTTGCTTCACGTAAAGTTGCCGATCGCTCCTGCAGTTGCCAGTTCAGTGGCATACCGCTCAGGTGAGCGCCACACACGGCAACAGGAATGGTTTGACTAAGGGTTGGCGCTACCAGTGGTTCTTTCATGGTGACTCCTAATGCGCCAAGTTGGCGCGGACTATGGGACAAGAATGCCTGGGCAAACTGGAACAACTTAGCATCGTCCAGGGCCGCACCAATTAGGGTGACACCAAACGGCAATGCCTCTTTAGTAAAACCAGCGGGAATTGCGATCGCGCTCATGTCTAGCAGGTTAACGAAGTTCGTGTAGACACCGTTATCTGAGTTACGCGCTACTGGTTCGGCGGCAACTTCAGCGAGACTGTAATGAGTACCTACCGTGGGCAACATCAGCAAATCAATCGTTTGCAGCAATCTCTCAGCTTGCCGTTTGTACTCCGCTAACTTGTAGGCCCCGGTAAAATAGTCCAGTGCCGTGACTTGATTGCCGTGCCCAACCACTGCTAGAAACTCCGGTCGTAGGGCCTGTGGATTTTCTTCTATCAATTGCTTTGCGCCATGGTAACGCTCGGCAACCCAGGCACCTTCATACAGCAGCTTTGCCGCTGCCATTAACGGCTCAATATCAACGGTGCGAACTTCAACGTGCTCATCTAGTTGGCCGACCGCTTCTGCAAACAGCGCCTGGTAGTCATCGTTAGCAAAGAATTCTAGTTGATCAGAGCGAGGTACACCCACCACTTTGACAGGCGTATTGGACTTATCTCGATCAGTCCGCGCATAAACATCTTGTTCGTCGAACTGATCTACCACAACACTGACTTCCGCCACGTCCGCACAGGTCAAGCCAAACACTGTGACACAATCTAGAGTTCGACAAGCAGGCACGACGCCGCTGGTACTGAGCAAACCGCAACTTGGTTTATAACCCACTAGATTGTTAAGCGCCGCTGGCACTCGACCAGAACCCGCAGTATCAGTACCCAGAGAAAAACTTACCTGACCGAGCGCAACCGCCACAGCGCTGCCAGAGCTAGAGCCACCACTGATGAGTTCAGGATTAAAAGCATTGCCCACGGCGCCATACGGGGATCTTGTCCCGACCAGTCCAGTGGCCAACTGATCTAAATTAGTTTTGCCAAGGGGAATTGCACCAGCCTCGATCAACAGGGCGACCACAAAGGCAGATTGCTCTGGCGTATAAGCAAACGCTTCACATGCGGCCGTGGTGGGAATGCCCGGATAATGTTCAGACACAAATGACGCCGTATAACGGCATTGAATCTGGCGCCTTGCCGTCCAAACGACTTAGATAAGGTTCAAGCTCCTCACTGGTTAGTCGACGAATCCAGATTGGATTATCACGGTGCAACTCAATGCGCCGGTTGACTTCTTTAATGACGTCACGAGGGCTTACCCCATCGCGATAAACCTGCCGCAAAGACGGCAGCGTCAGGGTTAGCTCTTCAATCACACTTTTATCACTCTTATATCAGTCTTAAAGCTCGGCAAACACGGCAAGTGCCTGACCCGATGTAATTTGTTGACCAGGACTCACCAGAAATTCTACTAACCGGCCTTCCCGACCTGGCGTCACTTCCAGTTCCATTTTCATGGACTCAAGCACGAGCAAGATATCCGAGCCTTGCAAGGTGTCGCCAGGGGTAGCCTGGCACTGCCAGACATTCCCAGACATGGCGCTTTCCACCAGAAAGCAACCTTCGGGTAAATCAACCTCATTTTCAGTTAACTGTCCGGCAGCATCATCAGCTTCAAACGTTAACTGACCAGTGCGCCGCCATTCAGCCATTTCTTCTGCAAAAGCAGCTTGTCGTTGCTCCGTGAATTCGGCAATTTCTGTTTCTCTTAACGCCAGGGTTTCACGGTGGGATTGCAGGTTGAATGTGGTTTCTTCGATCTTCGGTTGGAACCGGCCCAGGACAAAATCTCGGCGCAGCTCGGTTAGCTCGTCTTCCGTTACAGGATAGAATTGGATCTGATCAAAGAACCTGAGCAGCCAGGGTTTAGTGAACACTTCAGTTTGCCGATATCGATTCCACATTTGGATCGTTCGACCAACGAATTGGTAGCCACCAGGACCTTCCATTCCGTAAACACAAAGATAAGCACCACCAATGCCAACGGAGTTTTCTGCCGTCCAGGTTCGAGCCGGATTGTACTTTGTGGTGACCAGGCGATGCTCTGGATTCAAAGGCGTGGCCACTGGTGCTCCCAGGTATACGTCCCCCAGACCCATCACCAGATAAGAAGCATCAAAGACAATGTCTTTGACCTGCTCAATGGCATCCAAACCATTAATACGGCGGATAAAATCCAAATTGCTTGGGCACCAGGGTGCATCTGGCCGCACCACACGGGCATATTTGTCTATAGCTTCCTGACAAACCGGGTCATCCCAGGACAAAGGTAAGTGAACAATTCTTGAAGGCACTTCAAGGGTTTCATCCTGGTCAAGGGCAATGGCAATTTCCTTCAACACCTCAATTAGTCTGTCGCGGCTGATTTGTTCAGGCACATAGTGAATTTGCAACGAGCGAATCCCAGGGGTCAGCTCAAGAATGCCAGACAAGGCTTGCTCTTTTAGGCTGAGGTAAATGCCATGAACCTTAAAACGCAGTTCAATATCAAGCTTCTGCTCGCCTAACTCCAGTAGCAGAAAGTCATCCCCACTTGGCCGAACCACAAAAGAGGTACCCCCTGGCAATGCCAGTTGATCGACTATTGCATTCGTCGGCGCTATGGTTGGTAGTGCTTTTCGATAATTAATTTGACTCGCCTGTAGCGCATCCAGACTCGACAATGCACTAGCTAACTCAGCGTAACGTGCAATGGCTTGCTCGTGGCTAACTGGATTGAATCGAACAGTATCACCCGGTCGCAATTGCCCTAGCTTCCAAAGATCAGCACGTATTAATGTTGCCGGGCAAACAAAACCGCCAAGTGAAGGGCCATCCGGCCCCAACAACACTGGCATGTCGCCAGTGAAATCCACCGCACCAACTGCATAGGCGTTATCGTGGATATTTGATGGATGCAGACCAGCTTCACCACCGTCACTTCTCGCCCACTCTGGCTTTGGCCCAATCAAGCGTACACCAGTACGTCCTGAGTTAAAGTGCACTTCATAGTCAGTGTCAAAGAAAACGTCTATGTCTGTGTCAGTAAAAAAGTCTGGCGCCCCGTGGGGACCGTAAATCACATTGAGTTCCCAGTGTCGCTCCTCACCTGCTACAAATGGCGTGTGGGCGAGAGACGTTTCTGCTGGCAATTTATCTAGTTTTTGAATAGGCAACGTGTCACCTGGGCGCAAAGTACGGCCGCAATGACCACCGAATTGTCCCAGGGTAAAAGTGGACTTCGAACCCAGATACGCGGGAGTTTCGATACCCCCAGCCACCAACAGGTAACCTCGCAAACCACCGCTAGCAACGCGACCAATATCCAGTATTGTGCCGGCCGTCACGTGGTAGACCTGCCAGTTCTCAATAGCTTTATCGTTCAGACTAGCTTGCATATCCGCACCCGTTAAGACGATTGCCGTGTCACAGGTGAACTGTAAGCATGGGCCATCAACGGTAATTTCCAACCCTGCCGCATCACCGGGGTTGTTCAGCAGCACATTGCCCATCTGAAAACTCAGTGCGTCAAAAGGACCACTGGGCGGGACACCGATATCCCAATAACCTTCACGACCTGGATAATCCTGTACTGTGGTAAAAGTGCCGCCGCGTTTTACGCGAATACCTGCCACTTCTGGAGAGAAGCTTTGCAAAATACTCGTGGCAAGTTGCGCCTGTGAAAAGCGCGTGCTGACCTCTAAAAAGTTGGCGAGGTATTTAAGGTTGGTGGCAGTGCCATAAAGGGTTGTCTCGTTCAGCGCGTCTTTCAGGCCGCTAATAGCCGTGTCTCGATCAGCGCCATGAAAAATAATCTTGGCGATCATTGGATCGTAGTTCGGCGAGACTTTAGTGCCCGGAGCGACCCAGGTATCTATACGTAGACCCGTGACGTTTTCAGGAAACTCAATATGGGTTAGCAACCCCGGCGCTGGCAAAAAGTCAGCCTGGGGGTCTTCTGCATAAATCCTTGCCTGAACAGCGTGACCATTGGCCTTATGCTTTTTCCTTAGCTCATCGAGCGGCGGCAAGGTCCCTTCGGCGAGTTGGATCATGCAGGCAACCAGATCTATACCGTAGACCATTTCAGTGACGCCATGCTCCACTTGCAAACGGGTGTTCACCTCAAGAAATGCAGCTTCCTGACGTTGATCATCGTAGATGTACTCAACCGTACCTACGCCGCGGTACGCTACCGCCGCAAGTAGCGACTCGGCTGATTCGCACAAGTTCTGCACCACATGATCTGGAATGTTTGGCGCCGGACATTCTTCCAGGACTTTTTGTTGGCGCCGCTGTACTGAGCAGTCTCTTGTACCCAACGCAAGTACATTGCCCTTTCCGTCGCCAATGACCTGTACTTCAACATGCCTTGCCACTTCCACGTAGCGCTCTAAAAACACTCCGCTATCACCAAAGTTGTTTGCGGCTAACTTCTGTACCGCGTCGAAGGCCGCCAGTAGCTCTTCGTCGCTATGACAAATCCGCATGCCAATGCCGCCGCCGCCCGCTGTGCTTTTCAACATCAGCGGATAGCCGGTACTCGCGGCGAATTTTTTCGCGGCTTCAATATCTGCTAACAACGGACTACCAGATAGCATCGGCACCTGGTTTGCCTCCGCCAACTCACGAGCTTTGTGTTTCAAACCAAACACATCGATTTGTTGGGCGGTGGGGCCAAGAAAAGCGATGCCGCGCTCGGCGCACTTTTGCTCGAATTCTGGATTCTCCGCCA
>JBKAGC010000150.1:0-8885 GCA_046290215.1 Pseudomonadales bacterium
ATTTCCTGATCATCGCCTTCGTTGTCTTTATGTTGGTGCGCTATGTTAACAAAGCCAAAGAGGCTGCGGCCAAGCAAGAAGAAGAGGCACCCGCTGAAGAAGCACCGGCTGGCCCAAGCGAGCTTGATGTTCTGCTTGAAATTCGGGACTCTTTGAAGAAGTAAGAGCATGTGGCCTGCCCAACGCAGGTGCATTTGGGATAGGGCCGGGCTCTTCCGGCCCTTTTTCGTGGATAGGTGAGACATGGACACAATTTTAGATTTCGCACAGTCCAACGCGGGCATTGTAATGAATGCAGTCACCACGATCTTCGCCTTCGCCAGCGCCCTTGCCTGGGATGGTGTAAACATTAGTCCTGAGGACGCAAACCCAAACGCACCAAGCCCAAGAAACTTTAAGAGATCACGACGAGAAGTAGCCATCGGTTACTCTCCTAACTCTCTGGCAATCAGCGCAATTTCGGCATCGCTAAACCCACGGGCCATTCGATGCATTGCGGTAGCCCCGCTGACATCCGTTCGATACACCGTCAGTAGGCGCTGCAGTTCTCCTGCAGTATAGCCAGCGAGCGGTTTAATCCGAGCGTTACCCTCGGCATGACAGCCGGAACAGCTGGAGGTCAACACAAATCCTGTATCCAGACGCTCCGCGAGACTGGTCTCAAGGCTGGACGCTACATTTTGCGATTGGGAACCGGACTGCACCACCGTGCAGCCCGAGACCAACAGGATTGCTAGAACCCCCAACAATCGCTTAAAGGATTGCAACATCACGCAAGTTCACTTTATGCGAGGTGCTGATCCTTTAATGGCAAATGTCGAATACGCTGGCCAGTCGCAGCAAACAGCGCATTCAGCACAGCTGGTGCCGCCACCCCGATGGTGGGTTCACCGACGCCGCCATAAAAGCCGCCGGACGGCATCACAATGGTTTCCACCTTTGGCATAGCCGCAATCCTCATGGACGGATAGGTATGGAAGTTTTGCTCATTCACCTGACCATCAGTAAAGGTAATTTCACTGTACAGCGCAGCAGATAAACCGTAGACAAACGAACCTTCTACCTGGGCTTCGATTTGTTGCGGATTGACTGCCGTACCACAGTCGGTGGCAGCAACGATGCGGTCGATATGTAGCGCACCTTTATCATCCACGTGCACATCTGCGCATGCCGCGACGTAGCTACCAAAGGCATGCACAACCGCAAGGCCGCGATGTTTACCATCCTCGCTACCCCAGCCAGACTTCTCCGCAACCGCCTTTAACACTGCCGTTGCCTCGGGGAAATTCTTCATATGGGCCAGGCGAAACTCCAGTGGATCACGCCCAGCAGCATGGGCAATCTCATCCATAAAACACTCAAGGTAAATCGCGTTTTGATTCACGTTGACGCCGCGCCAAAAGCCTGGACGAATCGGTGGATTACGCATGGCATGATCTACCATCAAGTTTGGAAACTCGTAAATCATCGAGTGGTCGTCCATAAAAGGACTCAAACCTTGTTTAACGACACCCTGAAAAGCGCCGTAATCCGCACCATCAACCAGTCGCTGCGGCATTAAGGCAGCTATAATTGACTGACCAGAAATGCGCATGTGAAAGCCTGTTAGATTGCCATCATCATCTAAACTCGCCTGCATTTTTGCCATGGTGGTTGGATGGTAAAAACCGTGCGCCTGATCTTCCTCACGGGTCCACTGCAGTTTAATTGGCGTGCCAGGGAACTGCTTGGCAATTTCTACCACCTGATGCACATAGTCCGGCGCGCCGCGGCGACCAAAACCACCACCCAGGATGGTTTTATAAACCTCACACTTTTCTACCCCTAAGCCGCTAGCATCCCCTGCCGCAGCCAGAGCTGATTCACCGTTTTGCGTGGGACACCACACTTCACAGCGATCTTTGGTCCAAACTGCCGTGGCATTCATGGGTTCCATAGGGGCATGATTTTGTGACGGCACCTTGTACACGGCGCTCACTGTTTTTGAAGCGTTCGCTAATGCACTTTTGACATCTCCAGACCAATTACCTCGGAAGGCTTCACCAGCATCCAAACCGCTTTCAAGGAGTTCTGTGACCGTGGCATCGCTCAAATCCTTGTTAGGGCCAAAATCCCATTCAATGGGTAATGCATTTAAGGCCTTATTAGCGCGCCACCAGGTATCAGCCACCACGGCGACGCCGTTGGTGCCAACCGCTGTTTTCACGGGCACTACCGCCTTCACGCCGGGCATATCCAGCACAGCTTTTTCATCGTAACTGACCAGCTTGCCGCCTAATACCGGGCAGTCTTTGATACTGGCGAGCAACATACCGGGCAGCTCAATATCAGCACCGTATTTCAACTCACCGTTGAGCTTTTCTTTAGTATCAAGACGTTTTAGAGGCTGACCCGCGATAGTCCATTCAGAAACATCTTTGAGTTTGACCTCAGTTGGCGGTGTCATGGTCGCCGCTTTCGCTGCAACCTTGCCGTAAGTCGTGGATTTACCGCTGGGCTCGTGGGTAATGACGCTTTTGCTGGTGACACATTCTTTCGTCGGTACACCCCATTCCGCCGCGGCAGCGCTAACAAGCATCATGCGCGCGGCTGCGCCGCCCTCACGAACATATTGTTGGCTACCACGTAAACCACGGCTACCGCCGGTGGAGAAGTCACGCCAGACTCGTTCTCTGGCCAGGTTTTCTCCAGGGGTTGGGAATTCCCAGGTTACCTTATCCCAATCACACTCCAACTCTTCGGCAACTAGCTGGGCGAGACCGGTTAAGGTGCCCTGCCCCATTTCCGAGCGAGCAATGCGAATAATCACAGTGTCGTCCGGCTCGATGACCACCCAGGCATTCACTTCTTTTTCACCACCGTGGCCATCAGCAAAAGCCAAACTAGAGCTCAACGGCAAGGCCATACCCAGAGTCATACCGGCACCAGTGGCACCTAAACCCAGCACAAATTTACGTCGGGAAATCTTCATGTCATTCATGTGTCGTCTCCCCTATGCCTTTTTCATCTTGATTTCAGAAGCCAGGTGAATACCTTCCCGGACTCGATTGAACGTACCGCAGCGACAAATATTGGTGATCTGCTGGTCGATGTCGGCATCGGTTGGCTTGGGGTTGTTTTCAAGGAGGCTGGCAGCGGCCATGATCATGCCTGGCTGACAGTAGCCGCATTGAGGCGTATCTAGTTTCGCCCAGGCTTGTTGTACGGGGTGATCCGTATCTTCAGACAAACCTTCTATAGTGGTAATTTTTTGCTGCTCAGATACCGCACTCACCGGCATGACACAAGCGCGCACCGCATTGCCATCAATATGCACCGTGCAAGCACCGCATTGGGCGATACCGCAGCCAAATTTGGTGCCAGTCAGGCCGAGTTGTTCTCTCAGCACCCACAAGAGAGGAGTATCACCCTCCACCTCAACACTTTTTAGTTCGCCATTTACATTCAATTTGGCCACTTTGGTTCCTCCACAGTGAATTGGTGGCTCGCTAGCCGAGCCGTGATCCCCTTGCGGGACTCATACTAGGTTGTCAGGCTGCCGGCAATCAAGCGCCAGGCCATAATCCTTGCAAAAAATTGCATATTATTTTGCCTAATAGGGGTCTGTACTGTGGGTTGGTGTGACCTGCCAGTCGGCATCGGCGAATTCTCCGATCACGTGAACATCAACAAATTCTGCCTGGGCTTTGATGATCGCCTCAATTTCTGCACTCTGGGCACCTTCCATGGCATCTCGCTGCGCTTTGGTTTGCCAACTGGCAACCGCGAGCAGCGTTTTGTCATCACCAATTTTGCGATGCAAGCGAGTACCCCGGGCACCCTCGGCTTGCTGGATCAGCTCACTGGCGCGAACCCAGGCCTCAGCGTATTGTTCTGCTTGATAACCCGGTTTGAGTCGTACCTCGAAAATAAAATACATAACTTCTCGCTACTGGATACCGTGCTGGGTTTTATCAACAATAACCAATCCAGATTCAGTCACACAACCGGGGCGCATTGAGATAACAAAGGATCAACGATGGAGTTCGCATTCACGGAAGAACAACAGCAGTTTCGAGATCATGTGGCACGCTTCTGCCACGACAAATCGCCAACCAGCGTGGTACGGGAATTGTCCGCATCAGAAACGGGCTTTGACCCTGGCTTGTGGCAGCAAATGTGCAATGACCTTGGCCTCGTGGGCTTACACATCCATGAAGCTGCAGGCGGCTCAGGCTTTAGCACTATCGAGTTAGGCATTGTGATGGAAGAGTTAGGCCGGAGCCTACTCCCCTCACCTTATTTTTCTGTGGTTTTAGCCAGTAGCGCCATTGCCTACAGCAGTGAAGCTGCAGTTCGCGAGGAACTCATGTCAGGCTTATCCACCGGCAAGCGCATCGGCACCCTGGCCATCAATCATCAAACCCATCATTTGCGCCACGCCGTGACTGTTGTTAATGACACCATATCCCTCAACCTAAAGGCAGTTAGTGATGGGCAGGTTGCAGATTTTATCTTACTGATTACCGACGACTCGGAATTGTTACTAATAGCAACCGACTCAGAAGCCGTCACCTTAAAACCGCAGCGGACCCTTGACGGCACTCGAAGGTTGGTCGATGTGGACCTAAACCAGGCGCCCGTGACATCCCTCGGCAAACTAAGCCAGGATCAGATCGAGCAGATTTATCACACAGCACTCGTCGCCTTGAGTTCAGAAATGTCAGGGGGTGCACAGGCACTGCTGGCAACAACACTCGAATACAGCAAAATGCGGCTCCAGTTCGGGCGACCAATTGGCTCGTTTCAGGCCATCAAACACCGCCTTGCGGATCTCTATGTAGACGTGGAACTGGCCAAGGTTGCCGCGTGGCAGTCGGCAGCGGCGGTGGCCAGAGATGAGGAAGCTGGCGCCAATGCCAGTTTGGCTAAATTCACCTGCAGCGAGGCTTATCTCAATGCCGCGCTAGAAGGCATCCAATTGCGCGGTGGCATTGGCTTTACCTGGGAAAATGATACCCACCTCTGGTATCGCCGCGCTAAATCCTCCGAGGTATTTCTTGGCAGTCCAGCCTTCCACCGGGAACGCATGATTAAGGAGATGAGCTAATGAGCAACGCGGCGGCAATTCAACAAGAAGTTAAAACCTGGCTCGCCAAGCACTGGAATCCAGAGTTAAGCTTACTGGAGTGGCGCTCATTGCTGGCGGACTCTGGCTGGGGCCAACCTACCTGGCCAGTGGAGTTTTGCGGCAAAGGTCTCAGTGCCACCGAGGCGAAGCTTGTCCAGGCCGAGTTTGACCGTGTCGGCGCGATTGGACCTTTTAGTGGCGGCGCAACAGGGCTTGCCGCTGCGACGTTGTTGGAACATGGCAACCAGGAGCAAAAGCAAAAGTATCTGCGCCGCATGCTAACGGGTGAAGACATGTGGTGTCAGTTGTTTAGTGAACCCGGCAGCGGCTCCGATCTTGCTGGCGCCACAACTCGCGCCGATTGGAACGGCGACCACTGGGTGGTGAACGGCCAGAAGGTCTGGAACACCAGCGCCCATCACGCCGACTACGGCATATTGGTTGCCCGCACCAATTGGGAGGTACCCAAGCACCAGGGAATATCTTACTTCCTACTGAATATGCGCCAGCCCGGCGTAGAAGTTCGCCCCTTAAAGCAAATGAACGGTCACGCTTCATTTAACGAGGTGTTTTTCACGGACGCCATCATTGAGGCGTCAGATCTGGTAGGCGAACAAAATCAGGGTTGGTCTATCGCGCTCACCACGTTAACCCATGAGCGTGCGAGCTTTGGTAGCTTACGCCGCAACAAACGTGTCACAACTAGCGGACGGATTTATGAGGAATATCAAAAGGAACAGGATGTCGCCAACGAACCTTATACCTGGTATCCGCAACGTGCTGGCCGAATTGATATGTTACTCGAGCGCGCCAGGGAAACCGGCACGATTAGCGACCCACTGGTCAAACAAGAGATTGCCACTGCCATCGCCTTGCAACGCACCTCTAATTGGTTTTCAGCGCGTGGCCTTGCCAGAGGTCCGGCAGGTTCCGTGGTAAAACTGGCCGCGAGCCGAATTGCCAGGGCAGGTAATCGGGCCCACACCGCCACCAGCGGTATTGATGCCATGTTTGAAGGCGACAGTAGCCCTCATGGGGGAATCATTGGCGAGATCTTACTGTCTACTCCTGCCACATCCATTGCCGGCGGCACTGACGAAATTCAGAAAAACATTATTTCTGAACGAGTCTTAGAACTACCCAAAGAACCTCGTTTCGACGGCGGACCGTTCAAGGATGTGGCGAAGAACTAGCAGCCTAACTGAACGCCACCTTCACCGGCTTCTTGCCGCCATGGCCATATAGGTTGACCTGCAAGCTCGAGATTGCGTGCACCAGAGGGTTCGGCGCAATCTTCTGCTTACCGGTCCAGACAATGTCGGGGAAGCGCTCAAAGATCTTTTCAAACGCCAGGCGTAACTGCATCTTGGCAACCCTTGAACCCAGGCACTTATGAACGCCGTGGCCAAACGCCAGATGTTTGTCCACATTGGGCCTATGCATATCAAACTTATCAGGTTCCGGAAAAATCTCCGGATCGCGATTAGCTGCACCGAACCACAGCACCAGCTTTTCATCCTTGGCAATCTTCTGGCCGTTCACTTCAGCATCTTCCGTGGCGGTGCGACGCATATGAATCACCGGTGACACCATGCGCAAAGCTTCCTCAGACATTTGTGGAATCAAGCTGGGGTCATTTAGCACCATTTGTCTCTGGTCGGTGAATTCCGTCATCAATCGAATGGTGCCAGACAAGGAATTGCGCGAGGTATCGTTGCCGGCAAACACGATCAACAGCCAGGAGCCATCAAGGAACTCCTGGGGCAACAGTTCATTACCCATGGTGGACCCTGCAATCACTGACAGCAGATCATTTCTTGGATTGGCGCGTCGCTCTGCCATGACCTTTTCGCCGTATTCAAACATGTCATTCACCACGCCGTTAAAACGGAAGGGAAACATCGGTTCGCTGAGGAAAGTTTGAAAGGGATTGGAAAGAAACTGCGCCGCTAACTCCAGATGGTGCATCCACACCTTAACCTTCGGGCGATCATCTTCGTCCACGCCAAGCATTTCACATAAGGTAAAAAGCGGCAGCTCTTCAGAAAAGAGCTTCACAAAATCCACTACCGGACCTTTTCGTTCAAGGTCATCCAACAACACATCAATATGATCGGAAACCTTGTCACGTAAGGTTTCGATATAAGCAGGAAAAAAGAACTCACTTTGTTGCATGCGCAGTTCCCGATGCAGCGGTTCATCAAGATTGATCAGAGAATTAAACGACGCCGGTATTAGCTTCTCTGGCTTCCACTGCTTCTTTTCTGGCACCATCATATTGATACTGCCGCGCTGGGAGGAAAATACCTGGTGCTTCAGTTCAACTTCTTTAATGTCCTGATAGCGAGTGATGGACCAAAACCCAGCGAAATCCTTACGGGCCGGTGACCACATCACTGGAGCCGACTCGCGCATTTGCTTATATCGCTCAAACGGATGGCCATTAGTCCAGGAAGAAGGGTCCCAGAACGTGAAACCCTCAAATTCCGGATACACCGGGTCATAGGTTGGACGCGGCTGATTCACGTCGATCAAGATATCATCACTTACCAACTGCAAAGGATTACTCTCCTACTCACTAAAATAATTTTGTTGTCTCGGCCGCGCTAGGCTTTGCCGGCTGCTTTACTGGAATCTGCCGCCGCGGTGCCAAAAATGCCTTTCGCCATCAACGACGTTTCCAGGCCGCGCCGATAGCCATAGACTTCTGCGCGAATTTCATGGGCTCGCTGATTGTCCGGTTCAGCCATCACCGCGTACTCCACCAGATGACAAGCCAGGCGAATATTCTCTTCCATCAAGGCCAGGCCTCGTTCCGCAAGTGTGCCAGCACCACCGGCAAGATACGCCATCTCTTTTGCCATATCGGTATCTTTAGCCGGCTTCAAATTGGCAGGATTGCCATCATACCAACCCCCATACAAACGCCAGATATTGCGGATCACAAATTCCGGCTCGTCATAGGTGGGCTGCATAAAGGGCTTTTCCAGATAGGACTTATCAACTTTGACTTCATGAATAATGTCATCCAGGCGCACCCCGGCATTCATACGCTCGACGGTTTCTTTAACCAAAAATTCTAACGCCTCGGCGACATCTGTTAGAACACTACGGATACGGTCTTTACCGGCAATGGGTAAACCATGAGCCGGCAGAAACAGCTCCACGTCCTTCTCTGCCATCGCCCGCATGGCTGCCGCCCACTCAGCTGGAAAACGCTGCACCTTCTGGGGGTTGCCTGCATTTGGGAAAGCCCAGATTAAAAAGTCACCGGCGCAAATGGCCTTGTGGGCAGGTATCCAGGACCAGGTGTGATCGTCAGTTTCGCCAATGGCGTGATTCAATTCGATATCAAGCCCACCAACCTTGATCGCCAATTTGTCACGGTAAGTGACCTCAGGTTCCGGTGATGTATCTGCCAAAAAGCGATCATCAGGGCCTGGCGTTAAGCCAAACTGACGACTGTTTATGGCAAGATTATAGCCATTGGTGAAGTTATAGCGGTCAAAGCGAGGCGCGATGTTTTCATGACCCACAATTTGCGGCCGGGGATGGCCACGACTTTCCGCATCATCAAGAAACGCCCCGCAGCCGCCTACATGATCAATGTGACCGTGGGTATAAATTAAGCTGTGAAACGGCTCCTTGCTCCAGTTACGAATTTGCGACACTACCTTTTTACCACCGCGGTCGCCGCTGGTATCAAACGAAACCAAACCCTCATCGGTTTTAAATAATATCGCGTGAGAAAAGGCCTCTACCATCGCCACATCGT
>JBKAGC010000151.1:0-8820 GCA_046290215.1 Pseudomonadales bacterium
CTGATGTTCTCCATGAGAGCGCCAGAATTGTCCAGGTAGGGTTCTTGTCCGCCTGCGTAGTCTTTATTGCAAATGTGCGATAAGGAGTGGTGATGGAGCGGTGGCAAAACTGGTCGGGCAGACACAAATTGGAAGTCCAGGACCTGCGCTACATCCGCAGTGAGGAAGAAGCCCTGGCAATTGCGGTTCAGGCAGCTAAAGCCGGGCAAACCATACGGGTTATAGGCTCGGGGCATAGCCACTCTTTATTGGTGCCCAATGAGCAGGTGTTAATCGAGGCCAGTGGGCTTGCCGGGGTGATGTCGATTGATGCTGAGCGAAAAACTGCTCAAGTTGCTGCGGGTGCGAAAATTTATAGTCTAGGTCGACCACTGCGAGAGGCTGGCCTGGCATTAAAAAATCAGGGCGACATTGATCGCCAGGCCATCGCGGGGGCATGTGCAACGGGTACCCACGGCACTGGCAAGAATCTGCAAAATCTTTCCGCCAGTGTGATTGGTTTAACCCTCGCAACGGCGTCCGGTGAACTGCTCCATTGTGATGCTAGCCAACATGAGGAATTATGGCGGGCTGCGCGATTGAGTCTGGGGGCTTTTGGCATTATTACCAGAATAGAGTTGCAACTCCGTGAGGCGTTTAAGCTCAAGGAATCCGGTACCCAAATGCTCTATCCGGATCTTAAAGACAAGATGCCAGAGTTGATTGCAGCTCACGACAGATTTGAGTTCTTCTGGTTTCCGCAAAGTGATGAAGCCACTGTTAAGCTCACCAACGAGACCACAACAGACCCTGTGTATCCCATTGCTGAGGAAGGCTCGCGGCTAGGTTGGAGTTACGAGGTCATGCCAAGTCACCGGCCCCATCCCCATACAGAGATGGAATACAGTATTCCGGCGGAGCATGGTCCTGAGTGTTTTGCGCGCATTCGCGAGCTGTTACAAACCAGGTTTACGAATGTTAGATGGCCTGTGGAGTATCGACTGGTTGCTGAGGATGATGTCTGGTTGTCTATGGCTAATGGTAGAGCCACGGTGACCATCAGTGTCCACGAGGATATCAGGGTGGATGAGTCTGCCTACTATGAGGCCTGTGAAAAAATCTTTCTTGAGTACGGTGGGCGGCCCCACTGGGGTAAAGTCAATTATTTATCGGCGCAGCAATTAGAGGCAGTACACCCGGACTGGCATGCCTGGTGGCAGGTTCGCGATAAAGTGGATCCGAATGGCGTATTTCTCAATGATTACTTGCGGCGCCTGCGTCCATGAGTGAGCTAATCTCCACGCTCGATTGGTTGGTGATTGGTTTTTATCTTGCCGGCTTGATTGGTTTGAGCCTCTGGCTGTCGCGGCGCCAGCATAGTCGTGGTGATTATTATGTGGCGGGAAGGGATGCCGGCCCCTGGCCCATCGCCATTTCTGTGATGGCGACCCAGTGCTCAACTAACAGTATTCTTGGGGCGCCGGCCTTTGTGGCGTTTTCAACTGCTGGCGGTTTGATTTGGCTGCAGTATGAGTTGGCAGTGCCCCTCGCCATGATTGTCGTCATGGTGTTTTTGTTGCCACTGTTCCGCAGTTTGTCTCTGATCTCTGTCTATGAATATCTTGAGCGACGCTTTGATCTGTCCACTCGGCTACTGTTGAGCGGCTTGTTTCAGTTTGTCCGCGCCTTTGCAACGGCAGTGACCGTATACGGTATTGCGCTGGTAGTGGAGTTAATCACCGGCTTGTCGTTTTTCTGGTCGGTGATACTGCTGGGTGTCATCACCGTGGTTTACGACGTACTGGGTGGCATTCGCGCGGTCATGTACAGCGACGTTTTACAAATGATTATCCTGGTCACGGTGCTAATCCTGGTGCTGGTATTGCTGGTCTCTAGCGCCGGCGGGTTCGGGGCGATGATGGAGGCCTTCCCTGATGACCGACAAACGGCGCTGGATTTCACTCACCACGGACTGGGTGATGGTCAGGACTTTGCCTTCTGGCCCATGTTGTTAGGCGGTTTGTTTCTTTATGTGTCTTATTACGGCTGTGACCAGAGCCAGGTGCAACGTGAATTAAGCGCCAGGGATGTGGATACGGCAAACTCGGCAATGCTCATCAACGGCTTGCTACGTTTCCCATTGGTACTCCTATACTGTTTAGTGGGTGTGGGTATCGCCGCTTATGCGGTTAGTGAACCAGCGTTTATCGAAAGCTTACCGGCCGATAGTGGTTCACCCAATTACAATCTCGCAGTGCCGCTTTATATGATCCAGCAACTGCCCTCCGGCGTGGTAGGTCTTGGTCTGGTGGCGCTGTTTGCCGCGGCGATGTCTTCACTAGATTCTGTGATTAACAGTTTGTCGGCAACCACCATGGAAGACTTTGTTCGGCGCTTCCACTCAGGGGATAGCTGGAGCGATCAAAAGGAATTGGTTTATTCACGATTGCTAACGGTAATCTGGGGCGTCTTAACGCTCTGGTTCGCGTTTTATGTGGGTGACATTGCCGAATCGGTGCTGGTGGCGATCAATAAAATAGGCTCTTTGATTAACGGCCCTGTGCTCGGGGTTTTCGCTCTGGGTTTATTAACACAACGAACCACCGCGTTTGGCGTTAACCTGGGTTTGCTAGCCGGCTTTGTGCTGAATCTATGTTGCTGGCAATTCGTTCCTGAGATTTCCTGGTTGTGGTGGAACGTGTTTGGCTTTTTGGCAACCTTGCTAGTGGGCTACTTTGCAAGCCTGTTTGTGGCGCAGCCAGCAATTTCATCAGAGTTACTATGGAGCCTGGGGCGGTATCGCTCGTTTGGTTTTAAGAAAAACTGGCTGCCGGGTTATGCGCTGTTGATAGTCTGGTTTTGCTGCCTATTGGGTCTGCTTGCACTGTTTTAGTGCTTGAATCCTTTTTTCAAATGGGATGCTGCTATAGCGGTAAATAGCGGTAATCAGGTACTCTTGATGGCATCTCATTACCTCGAAATAGGACCGCCAGAGAACCGTGGGGCAGTTAAGCAACGTTGAAGCAGCGCCTTGGCAGCGGCAATTTCTCACCCGGCACAAGTTACCTGATGAATATCTCGAAACTGCCCAGCAATGGTTTGTGCCACTGGCGGAATCTCTTGCAAGTCGGGCCAGGCAAGCCAGTGCTCCCCTTGTAGTTGGCTTAAATGGCAGTCAGGGTTCCGGCAAAACGACCTTAAGTGACTATTTACAGGCCCACTGGCGGGAGCATTCACAGCTTTGTGCTGTGACGATGTCACTTGATGACTTCTACCATACGCGGGCCACCCGCCAGGTCCTGGCCAATCAAGTGCATCCTTTGTTTGCAACGCGAGGAGTGCCGGGCACTCATGACATGCCACTACTTAATGATGTGCTGCAGCAGTTAATCACGGTAAATTCTGGCTCGAAAATTGCGATACCTGGCTTTGATAAAGCGAAGGACGATCGGTTACCGAAGGCGCATTGGCAGGTAGTCACAGCGCCCATTGATATCATCTTGCTTGAAGGCTGGTGTCTGGGTGCAGAGGCCCTGACGCAAGCTGAGTTGAGGCAGGCGCAAAACACGCTTGAACAACAAGAGGATCATGAGGGCGTCTGGCGTCGCGCGGTGAATCAAGCCATTCAAGTGTCGTTTCTACCGTTATATGAGTTGATTGATGTCTGGGTGATGCTGGCCGCACCTTCGTTTGAATGTGTATTGGGCTGGCGCAAGGAGCAAGAACAAAAATTGCGAGTAAAACTTCAGCAAAGCGGTGATGAAAATGGCAGCTCCGGCGTCATGAGTGACGAACAACTAGAGAGATTTGTTGCCCATTTCGAACGCTTAACTCGTCATTGTCTAAATCACCTGCCCAATAAAGTAGATCACCTTTTTAAACTGGATTCAGCGCGACGGATCGTAGCCTATGAACAATCGCGGGTACCAGAACGTTGAGTTCGCAGCGGCTATATATGGTGTTTAGTGATCTTGACGGTTCGCTGCTAGATCATCACAACTATGCTTATGACGCTGCCCAGCCAGCGCTGGATAAGCTCCGTGCTAACAATATCCCTCTGGTGCTAGTGTCGAGCAAAACTCGTGCGGAAATTGAAGGCATTCGCGCTAGCCTGGGCAATACAGAGGCTTTTATTGTGGAGAACGGAGCAGCAGTTTATGTACCGAAAAACCTCAGCGGCACCCCGCCAGCAGGATGCAAAGATGGCGGCGCGTTTTGGGTATATGAGACTACAGCGCGGCGCGCACATTGGTTAGAGATCATTGCCAGGGTCGGTGCACACTATCCTGGTCAGTACCAGACATTTCACGCTGCCGGTATCCAGGGTATCCAGGCAATGACGGGCCTGGGTCATGCCGAGGCTGCAGCAGCAAATCGCCGTGATTACACTGAGCCGGTGGCCTGGCTCGGCAGTGCCGACGACAAACAGCGATTTGTCGCGGATCTAGAGGCTGCCGGTGCCAGTGTGCAACAGGGCGGCCGCTTTCTCAGTGTGAGTGGTGATTGTGATAAGGGCAGGGCTTTGCTCTGGTTACGCCAGTATTATCAACAATTGCGCCAGGCGGATACGGTGACTGACATTGCCATTGGTGATAGCGGCAACGATGTGGCGATGTTAGAGGTTGCTGACACCGCACTTTTGATAAGATCACCAAATCATAACTTTCCGTCGTTGCAACGAACGGCTGCGGTTATGCATAGCGATAGTCTCGGCCCCCTTGGTTGGAACGAAGGGATCACCGCCTGGCTAGAATCTCAAGGTATTAAATAAGGACAAACTTGTGGGCGATTTTTACCAGAACGGCATCATTACCACATTGCATAACCTGGCGGATCGTCCCCTGGGTGAACTTGAGTACGAACTTATTACCTTTGCCCAGCGTCGGCCCATGGGGCTGATTCTGCCTTCGCTGTTTTCCGAGCTAGAAGGCGAGGCATTGCCGAAAATCGTCGATCAACTGACCAATGTGCCTTATCTCGAACAGATTGTCATCGGCCTGGACCGTGCGGATTTAGGCCAGTACCAGGAGGCCTTAAAGTTCTTTGAGCGGCTGCCGCAAAATCATCGCATTCTCTGGAATGATGGGCCGAGACTGCAAGCCCTGGATGCGAAACTTAAAGAACAGGGGCTCGCGCCAAAAGAGCTGGGTAAAGGCCGAAACGTCTGGTATTGCATGGGTTATACCCTGGCCACCAATCGCTGCGAGGCAGTGGCGCTGCATGACTGTGACATTGTGACTTACGACCGCTCGCTTCTGGCGCGGTTGATTTATCCCGTGGCCAATCCGAACTTCAACTATGAATTCTGCAAGGGTTATTACGCCAGGGTAGCTGAAGGCAAGATCAACGGCCGGGTTAGTCGCTTGTTGGTAACGCCGTTGTTGCGCGCCTTGAAGAAGACGTTGGGCAATATGGAGTATCTGGATTACATGGATAGCTTTCGTTATCCGCTAGCGGGGGAGTTTTCCTTCCGGCTTGATGTGCTCAACGATATTTTGATTCCCAGCGATTGGGGCTTAGAGATTGGTGTGTTGTCTGAGATGTATCGCAACTACTCTAACAATCGGCTTTGCCAGGCAGATATTGCCGACATTTATGACCACAAGCACCAGCCATTGTCTGCTGAAGATGCCAGTGCTGGGTTGTCGCGAATGTCCATTGATATCTCAAAGGCTCTCTTTCGCAAGCTGGCTACCCGTGGTGTGACTTTAAGCGCTGAAACCTTCCGGACATTAAAAGCTACTTACTACCGGGTGGCTCTGGATTTTGTCGAGACCTATCGTAACGACGCCATGATCAACGGTTTGAATTTAGACATTCACGCCGAAGAACAAGCGGTTGAGTTGTTTGCGGAAAATATTATGAAGGCCGGTGAAGCCTTTTTGGAACATCCTATGGAGCGACCGTTTATTCCCAGTTGGTCTCGCGTGATTAGCGCCATTCCCGATGTTCTGGACGATCTCAAGGCAGCAGTCGAAGCTGACTATGAAGAGTTTTCAGGAAAGTCCGCGTGACGCAAACCCATGGCGACGGTGTGACGCTCGATGAGCGGGTGAAACAACATCTCGAATTGATTTATCGAGATGTATCGCTCAATGAAAGCCTCGATGAAATGACGGCACATTTGCTAGAGCTCATGGGCATCACGGACCGTGATTACGCGCCAGTGCGCAATCGTAACTACTGGTCAGAGCGAGATGCGATTGTGATTACCTATGGCGACACCATTCAAGAGGAAGGGCAGACGCCTTTAAAGAGCTTAAAGCACTTTTTTGATCGTTACACAGATCATGAAGTTTCTGCCTTACACATCTTGCCGTTTTATCCCTGGAGCTCTGATGACGGCTTCGCCGTGATTGATTATTCCAGCGTTAATGAGGCGCTCGGTACCTGGGATGATATCCGGGCTATCAGTGAGCGCTACGATTTGATGGCGGATCTGGTGATTAATCACTGTTCCAGCCGTTCCTTATGGTTTGAAAACTTTATTCAGGATCGTGACCCAGGGCGCAACTTTTTCTTTACCTCAGATCCAGCGGCAGATCTTAGTGCCGTGGTCAGGCCCCGTACCTCACCGCTGTTAAGGGAAGTGGAAACAGCCGCAGGTATGCAGTACGTCTGGTGTACCTTTAGCCATGATCAGGTGGACCTGGACTTCCGTAATCCAGAAGTGTTGCGCCAGTTTGTTTCAATTATTCGTCAGTATTTAGATGCCGGCGTGCGCATTTTTCGCCTTGATGCCATCGCCTTTGTTTGGAAGATTCAAGGTACCAACTGTTTAAACCTGGAAGAAACCCATGAGATCGTTCGGCTGATCCGCACCCTGGTAGAACATGTAGAGCCAAAGGCGATTTTGATTACGGAAACGAATGTCCCCAATCGAGAAAATTTGTCTTATTTTGGCAATGCCAATGAGGCGCACTGCGTATATAACTTTTCCTTGCCGCCTTTACTTCTGAATACCTTGTTAACCGGTGACTGTCAGTATCTAAAGCAATGGATGATGAGTATGCCGCCGGCGCAAAACGGCACCGCTTATTTCAATTTTATCGCTTCCCATGACGGTATTGGCTTGCGTCCGGCCGAGGGCCTGTTGAGCGATGAAGAGTTGCAGGTGCTGATTGATACCATGAACCAATTTGGCGGTCATGTTTCCTATCGTGCCCTGGAGGACGGTCAGCAAAAACCTTATGAAATCAATATTTCCCTGATTGATGCGTTGCAGGGTACTGTGCGGGGTCCAGATGAGTTTCGCCTACCAAGATTTCTCTGCGCCCATGCCATTATGTTAGCGCTAGAAGGCATTCCAGGCTTGTACATTCATAGCCTCCTCGGCACCCATAATGACTATGAGCGCGTGGAGAATACTGGGCACTATCGGTCCATCAATCGCCATCAGTGGCAATACGAGCAGCTTGCCGAACAGTTGGAAGATCAAAACTCCCAGCACAGCCAGGTGTTTGCGGCGATCAAGCGATTGCTTCGTATTCGCGGCCAGCAACCGGCATTTCATCCAAATGCGACCCAGTACACCTTGCATTTAGGTGCTGAGGTGTTTGGTTTTTGGCGCCAGAGTATGGACCGGCAGCAGAGCATCTTTTGCCTGAGCAATGTCACAGACCAGCCGCAAGAAGTCCTGCTGTCGACCATCAATCTTATTGAAACTCAGGATTGGCAGGATCTGCTAGGCGACGATGATCTACTCGATAGCGCCACTACCTTGACCCTCGCGCCTTATCAGTGTGCCTGGATTACCAACCTGCCCCAGACGGGTCAGACGTTTTAATGTATCCGGCTTTCGATTAGGCTGTGAGCAGTAGTAAAGTCTGGTCGATGCAGTTGTTCTGTTACTGACTGCGGCTGATAAAACAACAAGAAAGCAGGGGGACGCATGTCGCAAATGAGCGATGAGCAGGCGAGAGCCTATTGGAAACGAAACGTCAGCTTAATGGTGAAGTTGGGCGTTATCTGGTTTGTGGTGAGCTTTGGCTGCGGCATCATCTTTGTTGATTTTCTCAATCAGTTCCAAATTGGTGGCTATAAACTTGGCTTTTGGTTTGCGCAACAAGGGTCGATCTACGTGTTTGTTGGTTTGATCTTTTATTACACGAAAAAGATGGCTGATCTTGATCGTGAATTTAACGCCGACGACGAGTAGGAGCGCACCATGGATCTAACCACAATGACCTATCTGGTGGTGGGAGCTACCTTTGCTCTGTACATCGGTATTGCCATTGCTTCCCGGGCTGGCACCACAGAGGATTTTTATGTGGCCGGTGGCGGCATTAATCCAGTGGCTAACGGCATGGCCACGGCGGCTGACTGGATGTCTGCAGCGTCGTTCATTTCTATGGCGGGTTTAATTGCCTTTATGGGCTATGGCGGCTCCGTATTTTTGATGGGCTGGACGGGTGGTTTTGTCATACTCGCCATGTTGTTAGCGCCCTACCTGCGCAAATACGGCAAGTTCACCGTGCCTGAGTTTATTGGCGATCGCTTCTACTCAAAAGCTGCCCGGGGTGTGGCAGTGATTTGTCTGATCATTTGCTCTGTGACTTATGTCATTGGTCAGATGAAAGGTGTCGGTGTGGCATTTTCCCGCTTTCTTGAAGTGGACTATGGCACCGGCTTATTGGTGGGTATGTGTATCGTGTTCTTCTATGCAGTACTTGGTGGTATGAAGGGCATCACCTATACCCAGATTGCCCAGTACTGCGTGATGATTTTGGCTTACACCATTCCCGCCATTTTTATCAGTTTGCAGTTAACGGGTAATCCGCTGCCGCAGCTCGGCTCAATGGTATTCATGGCCGGGCAGCCGGAGTAGGTCGGGGTGATAAT
>JBKAGC010000152.1:0-8800 GCA_046290215.1 Pseudomonadales bacterium
ACACGTCAACGCCCTGAGCTGTCAGAGTTTGCAGGAGACGCTCTGCGCCGTTCGGGGTGTCCTCATTCATTTTGCCAATCCAAACTAAAAATAATCCGCGAGTATACAGCAGCTATGGTCGTGATTGGGTGAGTTTCAATACCGCCATATATTGGTGGTGGAATTCACTATCACTGGTCTAAATCACCATTTTTCGAGAACAGAAAAAGCCTGATGGCGAAGCCAAAATACACCTAACTCGTTGTATTTGGAGGTTTTTTTGGCCGATTCAATTAGTTGGCACGGTTCGTGAAATCTACAATTACCAGACAAGGTGTATTTCCCAGGTAAGTAGAACTATGAGCATGATGATCAAACAATCGATGAAACCCCAGGCCTCCAGGCTGAGTTTTCTTTTGCTTGCACTCGTGGTGCTCGGTTTTGGCGCCCTGGCCCAGCAACATGCCGGGCACGCAAGCCACGTGGAGCAAACCGCCCAGTCATTCCCAGTTGATAAATAAGTAGGAGCTAGCTATGAGCATCTTTAATCGTCTTTCGGATATTGTTAACGCCAATCTCAATGCCATGCTAGAGCAGGCGGAAGATCCAGAGAAAATCGTTCGCATGATCACTCAGGAAATGCAGGATACCCTGGTGGAGGTAAGATCAGCCTCCGCCCGCCATCTCGCGGACAAGCGTCGCCTGGAGAAACAACTCCGCCACATTCGCGCAGAGTCCCAGGGCTGGGAACGCAAAGCTGAGTTGGCCATTGATAAGGGTCGTGACGACCTCGCCAAGGCAGCTTTGAAAGAAAAGTCCCTGGTGGACCAGGCGCAGTCACAGGTGGAGTCTGATCTGATCAACATCGAAACCACGTTGGAAAAACTACGGGGCGACACCGGGAGTCTTGAAGAAAAGTTACGTCAGGCTAAAGCGCGACAAAAAGCCCTGATCCTCCGCGGTCAAACTGCCAAGTCGCGAATTAAAGTGCAGCGCCAACTGCACGATGTGTCCTTCGATGACGCGTTCAATCGGTTTGACTCATACGAACGCAAACTTGATGAGCTAGAGGGTGAAGTGGAGTCTTTTGCACTCGTAAACCATTCCCTTAGCACTGAAATTGAAGCACTTCAGGATGCTGAATTTCTCGACACCGAGCTAGCTGCACTGAAAATCAAGATGCAGCAAAACCAGACCGAGGGTTTAAAACCGCAACAGTAACAGCAGTTCACAGCACTGAATGTTAACAGCATGTTTAAGGGGTAGTACTATGCGTAGAAGAAGACACCACCACTCAGAACCACTGCGACTCGCCACCCACAACAAGAAACTCGGCGGCGTGTGCGCTGGTATTGCCAACTATTTTGGTTGGTCTAGCTGCACCGTCCGAGTACTCGCCATTGTGGGCGTGATCTTAATGGCTCATGTTGTTGTGCCCGCTTATGTCCTTGCCTATCTGGTGCTCGACAAGGAGGAGTCCGAAGAGCTATACGACATCTAATCTGGCTGCTGGTAAACCCGGCGCCCCTCAAGCCAGGTCTCGACCACCGGGATCTGGCTAATTTTATCCGCAGCAACCGTCATCGGGTCATCTGCCAACACCACAAAATCCGCAAATTTTCCCGGCTCCAGGCTACCGACTTCATGATCAGAGTGACACTGCCAGGCAGCATCGATGGTCATGGCTCTGATAGCTGCCTGTACAGAGATCGCCTCTTCTGCCGCAAGTTTTACACCGGGTTCCTTCCACAAGTTCCTGGTTACAGCATTTTCTATACAACGCAAAGGGCCCATCTCTGATACTGGCTCATCAGAATGGAGCGTCCAGCGAATTCCCGCTGCCTCACACGCTTTGGTTCGATCAAGCAGTTCCGCTTTACTCAAGCCAAAAACTTTGTCGCGCATCGCGTGACCCCAATAAAAGACATGGCCAATCAAGAAACTCGGCGACAAACCCAGACGCTGTATGCGCTCTATTTGTTCATCATGCAAAATCGAGCAATGCTCAATTCGATAAGGGCCGTTGGTTAAAAGTCCTTCCGCGTCTGCCGCCGCAAATGCATCTAACACATTATCTATGGCCTGATCGCCATTAGCATGAATCGCCAGGGGCCAACCGAGCCGCGTGCGGTCCTTGACCATCTCCTTGAGCGCATCAGCATCCACATAGGCGATGCCCTTCTCGGTGGAGTTAAGGTAAGGCTCACGTTGCAATCCAGAAAAACCCTGATTGGAACCATCAGAGACAATTTTCCACGCGGTTAGCCGCGCCATTGAATTGCCGTCTCCTGGTCTCGCGTCTGTCTGGTCCCAGCGTTCTTGCAGCGCATAACTTAATGAGTAGCGAAGCCGTGTCGACATCCTTCCTGACGCGGCAAGGGCGTTGTACAAATCGATTTCCTTGATGCCACGGGACATCCCAGTTGCCTGATCACAAAACGTTGTAATACCAACAGAATTGGCTTTTCGACAGACCTCCAGACAAGCCTCGGTCAGATCATAACTACCCTGGGCGGGATTATGCTTGGCCACCATGCCCATAGCCCAGCCACCTTGGAGGACGCCATTGGGCTCGCCATTGGCATCACGAATAAAAGCAGACCCTGGGCCATCTTCGCTGTCCTGGTTAATACCTGCCACCTGTAATGCCCTGGAATTACAGTAGGCGAAATGCAGCGAGGCGTTATATACCAGCACCGGCTGAGTATCGCTAACTGCATCTAATAGGTCCCGGGTCAATGTTGCCGGACCATCTTGTAGAGATGGATCAAATTGTCTCGCCACCAGCCATTCATCGCCCTTTAATCCAGCTGCGAGGGTTTTCAGGTGATCAAGAGCTGCCGCCGTTTCGCGAAACCTGAATGGGCCTACATCCGCAAACTGACCAATGGTTGCGATGGGTAAAAAGTGCATATGCGGTTCAATAAACCCAGGCAGAATGGTTTTGCCGCCACAATCAATGACCTCGGCGTCTGGATGAGCTGCCGTTAAGTCTGCACGACTGCCGCACGCGAGTATCTTACCATCGCCAACCGCCATGGCATCGTGAACCGAGAAATTCTGATCCACCGTGTAAATGCGGGCATTTACATAAAGCTGTGTACCCACCGGTACTGGTGTCAGAGGCGGCGCACTGGCTTGCCAATGACTGACTTCCCCGAGCTGTTGGTCAGCTACCAACATCATTGTGTTTAGACTGCTGATAATGGGCGAGCAACACGCACAGGGGGTCGGCTTTAACCATGAATTCCAGATATCTTCTGGCACCACACCGGCAGCAGATTTCGTGTGCAAGTGTTCAAACATCCCGGGCCCTTTAAATTTGTTTTTCAGCCAGCTTAACGCAAAATTCCCGTGTTAACATCCGGCCATGCCCGATCACTCACAGCCACTTGCCGCCCGCCTTGGCGTTGATCTTGGCGGCACAAAAATTGAAGCCATCGTCATGCAAAGGGACGGCTCCATTAGCCATAGGCAGCGGGTTGCCACGCCCCAGGGCAACTACGAGGCAACGCTACGGGCAATTCAGCAGCTAACAGATGACCTTAGCATCGCCGCAGACATAAGCCTCACTACACCTATTGGTATGGGGACACCGGGGGCCATTTCTCTAAAGACCGGAAGGATGATCAACTGCAACTCCACCTGCTTAAATGACCAGCCACTGCGAGAAGATCTAGCCAGTTTAACGGGGCGAGCCGTACGCATAGCCAATGACGCCGACTGTTTCGCCCTGTCCGAGGCAATAGATGGCGCCGGCCAGGATGCAAATTGGTTAGTAGGTATTATTCTTGGTACAGGTGTTGGAGGTGGCCTGGTGATTGACCAGCGCTTGGGCCATGGAGTCAATGCAATTCGCGGCGAGTGGGGACACAATAGTTTGCCAACAAAGGTGCTGCAGCACCCCATACCAAAGCCGCTGCTAGAACATCCCCACCGCTGCTACTGCGGTCGCCTCGATTGTGTTGAAACCTGGATCAGCGGCCCAGCGTTAGAACAGCATTATCAACTTCTGACTCACGAGCAAGTTAGCGCCATGGAAGTTGTCGAGAGAATGCGCTCAGGAGAAACTAACGCCAGTGAACTGTTTCAATACCATCTACACCTTATGGCCCTGGCCATGGCTAACCTTGTGAATGTTCTCGACCCGGATATGATCGTGCTTGGCGGTGGTCTGTCCAATGTGCCCGAGCTATATCAGGCCCTACCGGACATCATGCCGCAGTATGTGTTTAGTGATGTCTTTAACACACGAATTGAACCCGCCATGCATGGCGATTCTGGCGGCGTCCGCGGCGCTGCCTGGCTCTGGTATCCTAACGAAGTGCAACAACAAGGAACCGCAACATGATTCCTGAAAACTACTCCGCTACCGCGTACAACCCGGCAACAGAATCGACCAACCAAATTCATTCTGATGAAATGGCCAAAGCTTATGGCTTTCGCGGCGGTCTGGTACCAGGCGTGGTCATCTCCGGTTATCTGATGGAACCTGCCGTGCAAGCCTGGGGAGAAGTCTGGCTTAAACAAGGCGAGGCAAAGGTCAAAGTCATTAAGCCCTTGTACGACGGTTTAAACTTTAATGTCGAAGTGAGTCAGGCGTCTAGCACTGCTTACACTGCCGCGCTTATTGATGAAGAAGGCAACTGTTGTGCCACTGGACAGTTTCGGTTGAACCCAGAGGCAACGCCGCCGCAACTACGCGGCGATAAAACCTTAACTAAAGCACACCAGCCTCCACCCGCAACCTTAGAGAACATGCAGAGCTTACAGTCTAACGGCATGCTCGCCCTCGCCATCAACTGGGACGACAGTCATAACATGGCTTTTTATCTAAAGGACGAATCCCGCATGGCCGAGCTCCACCAGCCTGGCAAACAAGGTTACGCCCACGGCGCTTTTCTCCTCGGCATTACCAACTGGGTGCTTGCCGGCAATGCGTATATGAATCCATGGGTTCATTTGCAGACGTCATCACAGTTTTTTCAGTTGGTGCCATACGGCAAACGGCTTATTGCCGAGTGCGCCATAACCGATTTGTTCGAGAAAAAGGGCCACGAGTTTGTGGATGTTACCGTCAACATCTTTACTGAGGCGGAGCAAACCCCTGTGATGGCCTCGACCTTACGAGCCATCTATAAGATGCGACCAGCAAGTTAAGAGAAATGTTAGGGAGTCAGTTTATGAGCCGCTTTTTATCAGCTTTGTGCTTCGGCCTGGGCATTTTCATCTGCAGCCAGGTAAAGGCAGAAACCGATGCAGAGTTAAGCCAGGAAGCCAGAGATATTGTCGCTAACTTCGTTGGCACATTAAAACCGACACTAAAAAGTGCCTTACAAGAAGGTCCAGAACACGCTGTCAATGTTTGCGCTAAAGAGGCTCCAGCCATCGCCGCCTCTTTAAGCACACAAGGCTGGCAGGTAAAACGGGTTAGCTTGCAGGCTCGCAACCCAGGAGCACAGCCAGATGAATGGGAACGTCGCGGCCTTGAAACTTTGGCCAAACGCCTGGAGGCCGGGATAGCAGTGGGAAACCTAAATCTCGCCACCACTGAGGCAAACAAGTTCCGATATCTACAAGCTCAGGTGACCGAGGGTGTGTGCCTGGTTTGCCACGGCAAGAACATTACGCCATCACTGGCAGCAACCATTGCCCAACACTATCCAGACGATCAGGCTACTGGCTATGATCTTGGCCAAATACGCGGCGCCATTAGCTTAACAAAAAACCGGACCACACAGATTGAGTAACGCTCTGATCCTTTGCTGGTACTTTGCTGGTCTTATTCGCCAACTCGTAAGCTGGCCAGCTGATCGTTCGACCAGATTTTGCGTGAAAAACGCGGATTCTTAGAAGACATATCAATCTGGTAAAGGGATTCACCAGCAGGCTGCGGCAAATCAAGAATCCTGCATAGGTTTTTCGCTAGCCACATCTCGATTTTTAGCACTACCATCTTCCGTCGCAAGCGGCCTTGAATGTCGCGATTCAGTACGGTGGGCAAGGTGTTCAAGGTCAGAATCTCATCGATGGCGGTACTGGCCATCTTTTCTCTGCCCTCGTCACTGGCGTAAAAGTGGGTTACTGCAAACACCGTTTTCCGCGGGTTAATTTGCTTCAAAAACTGGCAAGACTTAACCACCGTGGATCCTGTTCGTACCATGTCATCAAACAAGACGATGTCATGGCCGCTAATTTCTTCGAAGGTAGACTCGCTCTCGGCGTGTAACTTAATATCTACTTTGCGCTCTCCAGTGCGATCTTTATCAAGCATGACAAACCTGGCCTTCGGCATATTCATGCGGGTAAACATTTCTTTGACGAAGTCTCTGGCGCCCTTATCCGGTGCACACAACGCAAGCCCTTCACCATCCGGTTTGAAATCGACTATGTTGGATTCGGTGAGGTAATCAAGATACAACTCATAAGGGATGAGATTGTGGAACTGCCCCTCAAAGATCTCGTTGAACATGGTCTGCACAGCGTGAGAATGGTTGTGCACTGTGACAACCTTGTCTACGCCAGCAACTTTGAGCATTTCCGCGTATAACTTGGAAGTAAATGGCTGGCCATCAAACTTCTTTAAGTCTTCTTCATCCCGTTCAAAGTGGGTTTCACCCAGATGGCGGTGTGGACCACGATCTTGAGCACTGTAAAACAAATCGGGCTCCACCAGCATAACTGATTCGGCGCCATTCTCTTTCGCCGAGCGGGCAATCAGCATCGTTCGCATCGCCAGGTTCTGCCGACTCACATAACCGTTCGCCGTACTGACGATGACCACGGTTTTGCCTTTGAGCTTGCTGCCAATGCGAGAGAAGTCCCGTTCATCCGAAATGAATCGCGGACAAAACTCAGAATTCGCAAATGTCTTCATGCTAATCAGATCAGCAATATCCTCACCCTGACCCATGCCGTAAGCTAAATCGATCGCGAAGGGGTCATCGGAGAAATTGCCCACAATGACAATATCGGAAAGTTTGTTGGATGCCGTCACAGGTGCGCCATTGGGGTAGGAGAGCTAACCCAAATTAAACCAGATTGCCGGAAAAGTACGCAACTACTAACCCGGTAATTCAGCAAATTTAAGTGGCCGTTAAGCCCCTGGCGACTGTTGCTTTTCGAGCAGTGCCTTGAGTTCTCGTATTTCCTGCTTCAGATCCGTCAAAGTTACCTCATCGGGATTTTCCTCGCGCTCCCGCTGATGCTCCTCTTCGAGAACATTCACCACAATACCAATCACCATATTCAGGAAAGCAAACGCGGTTAAAAATATAAACGAGACAAAATAAGCCCAGGACCACACATACACCGCCATCACTTCGTACATGACATCGGTCCAGTCCTCAAAGGTCATGACTCGAAACAGGGTAAGCATGGCCCGGGCGATGTCACCCCAGAGGAACTTGTTGATGTCGTTAAACATCAGGCTACCCACGGCGGCATAGATATAAAAAATGATAAACATCAGCGCCATCACATAGCCAAGCCGCGGCAAAGCGATCAGCAGAGAGTTCAACAACATACGCAGCTCTGGAATGATGCTCACCATCCGCAGCACGCGGAACACCCTGACTAGACGGGCCACCAGAGCCATGTCGGTGTTGTCGATAGGAATTAGGCTCACGGTCACAATCAAAACATCGAAGATGTTCCAACCGCTCTTAAAGAAATCCAGCTTACGTTCTTCTGCCGCGAAACGAATGGATATTTCAATGACGAAAATCAGGGTGATCAAAATATCCAGCCAATACACTGCAATTTGCACCGATTGTGGTACCTCGTAGGTCTTGATGCCCACCAACAAGGCAGACGCCATGATGACAACCATGATGGATACTTCGAACAACTTATTGTTGCGGATGGCTTGGAATCGGGAGATAGCGCTCATGGTCAAATCGGCTCGCAAAAAAATACCCGGGGATTATAGAGATTCCCCGATATTGGTCTACGCTTAAGACATAGGAATAAAACCATTGGGAGTGAATATGGACATTCTGCCCCTCATCAATACCGCCCTTGCCGGTACCGCGCTGTTGGTTGCCGTGGCGGCTCTGGTCATAGCCGTGCGCGGCAGGCGCGCGACACCTGCATCGCCGGATATGGACAATCAGCGAAAACAGGATGCTTATGGTGAAATTGCCTCCACCTTAAGTGATGGTGCCATGCTTTGGCAGCGCCTGATGATCCAATGTGACGAGCTTAGCGCGCATTTAATCTCTTCACGCTTGAACGGCGCGACTGCTGAGGCCGTGGGTGATTGGCTGGCAACCTTGCGCGACTTCAGCAAGAAATCCAAAGTTGAGATCGATCACGCCTTTCAGATGTTTAGCCAGGAAGGTAAGAAAATGTCAGCAGAAGAGCTGGCCATGCAGATCCCCGACATGAAGCGATTTGAACATGAAATGAAAGCAAACATGACGGTGATTGCCGATCAGATTGATCATATTGACGGTGTGCTTCAGGGCACCGAATCTTTATCCAGTCGCCAACTTAGAATCACCCTGCAAAAACCCCAGGCTATGCCGCACTTCCTACGTAAAAGACAGAAGATTGCGGAGCTACAGCGGCGACGCTCTCAAGCTCCAGCCGCTGCGTAAGCCGTATTCGCAGCAGTAATAAACTGCACAATCCAGCGGGCAATTATGTCGCTGTGGAGTTCCTGCTGCAGGCTGTCAATGCCTGCGGCATAGACGGCTTCACCGAGTAGTTCGCGGCGCATATTCATGAGGTCTTTTGAATAGCCGGCGCGAAACTCTGGGTGCCCCTGCATACAAAAAATATGTTCGCCTATCTGAAACATGCTGTTTGGGCAAAACTC
>JBKAGC010000153.1:0-8724 GCA_046290215.1 Pseudomonadales bacterium
AGCTCCTGGCCAAAACGCTCCAGCTTGGCTTGACCGATACCGTTAATGCTCAGAAGCTCGGACTCGGTCCCTGGTTTGAAAGCAGCAATTTCTTTTAGCGCAGCATCATGCAGTATTGTGTAGGGCGGCAAATTTGCTGCTTTAGCAGTGGTGCTGCGCCATTCTCTTAACCTTTCAAACAGCAGTTCATCATAGTCCAGCGTATCTGTATCCAGCCGCCGTGATTGTTTCTTTGTTTTGGCGGCGGCTTTTGTGCCAAGGTTTTTCTGCAAAAAAATTTCTTCACTGCCTTTTAGGATGTCGCGGCAGCTTTCATCGAGCTTAAGACCACCGTAGCCCTGCACGTCCACTTTTATCAGGCCGCGTACTACCAGTTGGCGGAGAACGCCGCGCCACTCGTCGTGACTCAGGTTTTTGCCAATGCCAAACACACTTAAGTGATGATGGTCGAATTGAAAGACGCGGTCGGTTTCTTTGCCATGCAAAACATCAATGACGTAGTTTGCACCGAATCTTTGCCCAGTTTTATAAATTGCAGAGAGTGCTTTTTGCACCACTTCTGTGGCGTTAAACGTATCGGGTGGGATCACGCAGGTATCACAATAACCGCATTTGGCCGGTGCGGACTCACCAAAGTAATTTAAAATTGCCTGACGGCGGCAGCTGGTCAACTCACAAAAGGCTAGCATGGTATCTAATTTGTGGTTCTCAATTCGATTTTGCTTTTCGTTGTGACCATTGCTGACCATTTGCTTTAACAAGACTACATCCTGCAAGCCATATAGCAGGTAAACGTCTGCGGGCTCGCCGTCACGTCCGGCGCGGCCGGTCTCCTGATAGTAAGCTTCAAGGCTTTTGGGTAAATCCATATGCACAACAAAGCGCACGTCTGGTTTATCAATCCCCATACCAAAGGCTATGGTGGCAACAATGATGCTGCGCTCGGCGCTAAGAAAGTGCTCTTGATTAGCGGCGCGTTCGGCCGCATCCAATCCAGCATGATAGGGCCGGGCGTCGAACCCCTGGCTTTCTAACCAGGCGGCGGTTTGTTCGGTTTTCTTTCGTGACAAACAATAAACGATGCCGCACTGCTCCCGTCGGGATTCAAGAAACTGTTTTAGCTGGGATCTGGGATTGGCTTTTAAGCTGACTTGATAATAAATGTTGGGCCGGTCAAAGCCTTTGATAAAACGTTTTGGGCTATGCAGGCCAAGCCGCTCAACAATTTCGTCTCTGGTGAGATCATTGGCGGTAGCTGTCAGGGCAAGCATGGGGACGTCGGGCAACAGCTCTTTAAATAACGACAGGCTCAAGTAGTCAGGCCGAAAGTCGTGCCCCCACTGGGAAACACAGTGGGCTTCATCCACGGCAATCAGTGAGATATCCGCTTCCTGCAGTGCGCTTATGGTTTGCTCGTTCTGAAGTCGCTCCGGCGCCATATAAAGCAGTTCTAATTCCCCTGCTTGCAAGCGCTGCATGACGGCTTGCTGGTCGTCATAACTTAAGCTTGAGTTGATAAATTCTGCTGCGATGCCAAGTTGCCGAGCGGCATTTACTTGATCCTGCATCAGGGCAATCAGCGGCGAGATAACTATGGTCGTGCCCTCTAGCAATAGGGCCGGTAGTTGGTAACAAAGTGATTTACCGCCGCCGGTGGGCATAATGACGAGGCAATCAGAGCCCCCTACCACGCTTTCAATCACCTCAAGCTGCGGCGCGCGAAATTCATCAAAGCCAAACACGCGGTTAAGGACTTCTACGGCTTGCGTGTGGACGGTGGGCATAAAACGTGATGTGAGTTTGGCGTGAGCGGCGAGTATAGCAATTGCCGGTGCCACTTGATGTGCGAATTTGCCCTGGCTCTTGCCATATTTCGTCAGAATTGATCAGAGGTTTGCCAGAATCGCTCAAGCACAGTTGCAGCTTGCCCGGGTTTAATAACGGGCAAAACACAAGGCAATAGAATCATGAAAATATTCCCACTTATACTTGGCTTTGCTTGTCTCGCAGCTTTTCTGTCACCGGTTAATGCCGAGGATTTCTCGGAAGTCAGCAGCGGCGAGCTAAGACTACTAAATGGCTCTGGCCATGAAAGCGCTGTGCGGCTCGCAACTGACGTGAATTTTGATGTCACCGGTATGGTTGCCCACATTAAACTGACCCAGCGCTTTAAGAACCCGGGTAACGAATTTCTCGAAGGCATCTATGTGTTTCCCTTACCTGATGATGCCGCGGTGAATCATCTTGAAGTATTGGTAGGTGACAGGCGGATTGTTGGTGAGATCAAGGAGAAGTCGGAAGCTAAATTAATTTATCGAAAGGCCCGATCAGAAGGAAAACGGGCTAGCCTAGTCACACAAGCCAGACCAAATTTGTTTCGAAACCGCGTTGCCAACATCCCACCGCAAAGTGAGGTGGAGGTTGTGTTAACGCTGATTCAACCGGTCACTTATGACAGCGGCAGGTTCTCGATTCACTTCCCTCTGGCGATAACACCGCGATATTTGCCCGGCATACCGCTTAGCCAGCAGGTAAGCGTAGAAGATGGCTGGGGCGTGCCAACCACAAAAGTTAAAGACGGTCATTTAATTACCCCCTGGCAAGGTCCTGATGAGCTTCATAAGCTAAGCCTCTCCGGTGAAGTTAAGGCAGGGGTGCAGCTTGCAAACTACGGAAGTTCATCCCATCAGATTAATGCGCGCACAACCGCAGAGGGATGGCGCTTTGCACTAGCGCCAGGGGCTGGTGTACATCGTGACTTTGAACTTTTCTGGCGGCCAGAACCCAGTAAATCACCCGTGGCTGCTTACTTCACAGAGACAGTAGCAGACGAGGACTTTGGTTTTCTCATGCTGATGCCGCCGCAGGTGAACGCTCCTGGCACGGGGCTTCCAGTGTCGAGGCTGCCAAGAGAGATGACTTTTATCATTGATACCTCCGGTTCGATGGGCGGTGCCTCCATTAAGCAAGCGAAACAAAGTTTGCTTTACTCCCTCGAGCAACTTGCGGCGGACGATACATTTAACATTGTTGAGTTTAATGCCAGTTTTCAGCCGTTGTTTGATCAAGCGCAACAAGCTAATGCAATGAATTTGTATCAGGCGAAACAGTTTGTCGCGAGGTTATCTGCCGGTGGCGGTACAGAGATGTTGCCAGCGCTTGACTTTGCCTTGTCCCGAGCTAACAGCGAACGATTACGACAGATTGTCTTTATCACCGACGGTGCTGTGGGCAATGAAACAGAACTGTTTCAGCTAATTTATGACCGGCTGGGTAGTGCACGGCTCTTTACGGTGGGTATAGGCTCTGCACCGAATAGCTATTTTATGCGGACAGCGGCAACCTTCGGGCGCGGCAGCTACACCAAAGTGAGCAGCACTCATGAAGTTTCTGCTGTGATGTCGCGCCTGTTTGATAAATTGGCAAAGCCCGTGGCCAGGGATATCGAGGTAGATTGGCCAGAGGATTGGCAGGTGTTCCCGGAGTATGCCGGGGACCTTTATGCTGGTGAACCACTTTTGATTGCAGTTAAACAAGGCCGGCAGATCGACCGCCTGACGGTGCGCGGTGTCACCGCGGCGTATCCCTGGGAGCAAACTCTGGAACTGCATGCCCCAGCGCAAGGTGATGGCGTTGCCACCTTGTGGGCGCGTTCGAAACTCAACCACATTCTTGATCAAAAGTACCGCGGCGTCGATGACGCAGTGATACGCTCCGAGGCGCTCAAGCTCGCGCTGGCCCATAAGATCATGTCGCCGTATACGAGTTTTGTTGCCGTGGAGGAATATGTCACACGCCCCGCGGGTAACGCGCTACAAACACGCTCGGTACCGGGTCCCGTGCCTGCTGGACAGACGCTGAACGTGATGATGCCGCAAACCAGTACTGGCTGGTGGCTTTACGTGATTACCGGAGTGCTCTTAAGTCTTTGCTTTTTGTTCAGGGTTCGCGTCCAGTGAGGCGGCTTAGTTTGATAGTTGGATGTTTTGGTTTGTTGCTGATAATGCTAGGACTCTGGGTGCCGGCCAAGGCGGTACTGGCTCAAGTGCTAATCGAGCAAGCGTGGCAACAATCCTTAAGTGAACGACAAGTTGTAAAACCCTGGCCATGGATAGATACCTGGCCCGTAGCGCGGTTGCTCGTGCCGGAACATGACGTGTCGTTGCTGGCAATGCACGGGTTAAGCGGACAGGCGCTGGCATTTGGTCCGGGCCTCAAAACCTCAGTTGTTTCCTCACATCATTCTCAAACCCATTTGCTTGCTGGCCACAATGATACCCACTTCCGCTTTTTGCAGAATTTACAGCCCGGCGACACGATACGACTGCAATTGCAAAATCAGATAATAACGTATGAAGTACGCGCAGCCACTGTGTTGGATGTACGAGATGGCGCGCCCCTCTTTGCCGAACAAGATCAATTACTGTTACTTACCTGTTATCCGTTCAATGTCACTTCAACCAATGGGCCATTGCGGTACGTGGTCACAGCAGTTCAGGTGTAACTCAGTTAACTAGTGCCAATATCACTTTGTGTCTGGCGGCTATTAACCATACTATTCTTGTAAAGCCTTGTGCGCACACTCCGGGCAGATACCGTGGCTTAAAGGGTTGTGCAGTATGGCGGTGAGAAATTTCTCGTAGCTTATCCAGGTTCCGCTTGCTGGATCCTTGTAGTTTTTGCAGTACATGCAAATGGTTGTCATAGCGGAGCTGGGGCCAGGGACTTCTCGTTCAATCGCCATAAAATACTGTAACTTGCCGTCGCGATCCTTGAGCGGGCTAATATTCAGGTACACCCAATAGGGGTGACCGTCTGCGTGATAGTTGAGAATCGTACCGTTGAATGACTCTTGATGATGAACTGCAGCGCGAATGCTCGCCACTGTATCTGCCGATGTATCAGGACCTTGCAAGATACTTCCGGGCGTCTTGCCTAAGAGATCCGATGTGCGATGCCCGCACATTCTGGTAAATTCCTCATTGACCCACAATACCTGCCCAAGTGGGTCAGTGACCACAACGGGCTGTTTTATATTATGGCTAAGCTGCTCTAGAGTATGTCTCATTATTTGAGTCGCTCTCGAGGCCCGTCAATCACAGGCAATTGTTCAATACCAACAGTATCGCGCTAGTACTAGCTGTTACACAAGCTTTGTAATTTAAGCGTGCTGGCCTCCAGGTAATCTGGAGACTACCGGCCGTCGGTTTGACTCCCCGGTTATCGAGGGTTTTTGAAATCAGTCAATCCGCAGTGATTTCGCTGAGAATATGCAGCTCCATACAAGCACAACTTGTGTTTAGCAACACTTAAACCAAATTGAGTTTTCTTGCCGCAAGGGCCGCCTCGGCACGGTTGGATACTTCAAGTTTGCGGTAGATTTGTTTGAGGTGGTCTTCAGCAGTGTAGCGACTAATGTTTAATTGCCCAGCAACTGCTGGTGTGCTTAAGCCGGAAGCGATTAATGTAAGCACTTCGGTTTCCCGCTTCGTCAGGGGCGACTCTTGCGGAGCTGCTGCGCTAAATTGATTGAGTAACATGGTGGCAATGGCAGGAGACAGGGGCAGTTCGCCAACCACTGCTTGGGTCAACATCTCCGCGATTCGCGTCTTGCTTTGATCTTTTAAGATGTAGCCTTTTGCGCCAGCCCGCAGACTCGGCAGTAAATGTGCCTCGTCCGCGTAGATGGTGACAATGACACTGATACAACTGGGGTGTTCGTTTTGTAGCGTGGGTATAAAACGATTACCTTCTCCATCGGGTAAGTGCAAGTCCACCAGAGCTAGATCCGGGCTAATATTTTTGATGACGTCCTGTGCTGCTGCTAACGAGCCAGCAATGGCAATGCCTGCTTCAGGGTAAGCAAGGCGACAGGACTCAAACAACCATTTTTGCGTGTCCGGCATGTCTTCCAGGATGAGAATTTCTTTAATCACATGTCACCTCGCGTTTAGTTGCCCTGTACCGGGGTTGTATTGAGGGGTATGGCCCAACTTACTCTGATTTTTCCCGGTTCGACTTCTTCAATCTCAAAGCGTCCTTGTAACTCGCGAGCTCTTAATCTGAGGTTGCTGATGCCGCGACCTGGCTCCCATGTGTTCGGCCCGGCGCTGACACCATCGTTTTCCACTGCAATGATCAAGTGCCCCAGGGCAACAGATATTTGTACGCCCATGGTTTTAAGTCCGGGGTTGTGCAATATCGCGTTACTAAATACCTCGCGCAGCATTCGACGCAACTGTGCGTGCTGGGATTCATCTAGCAGCAAGTCTGTTTCCGGCTGGGTGAATTGCCAGTCGAGTGTGACATTGGCGTCGCGCGTACGGCTGAATGCCTCTACCTGCCATTGCTGAACCGCGGCGCTGAGCGTGCAATTTTCCATGGTCTTGCGCGACACAATATCCCGGAGATCTTCAAGGGCGGACTTGGCCAGGGTGCTGTTGTTCTGATCCTCCAGTCGATAGTAAAGCGATAAGAGTTTTGAACCGACATCGTCGTGTAGATCCCGGTAGATGCGTTCTCGTTCTTCGCTAGCGGACTGCTGCATCAATGCGTCTTGCATGATGAGGTAGCTCTCTTCTAACTCTTGTTTGGCTTCGGTAATTTTCTCTTCCAGCTCGGCATTTAAAGAGTCCGCAGTGCGTAAAGCATGCATATACCTTTGTATTAAGCTAACCCCCATTAACAGGAATCCTGCCGGTGCCACGAACTGCAACAAGTTAAATCGGTTGTGAAAAGCCTCGGCGCTCCAGCCTACATTGAGTACGGCTTGCAGCACGGAATCGTGGATGCCAGCTGCCAGGCCGACGCTAAGCATCAGGCAAAAGAAAGCAGAAATGAGTCGGCGTGAATTTAGGTAATCTTGCAGCGCAAGGTAGGCGGTGTAGGCAATGATCACGATGGTGCCAAGGTGAAAATAGATGTTGAGATCGAACACTTTAAACAGTGTGGCGTAGGCGTAGACCGCAAGGCCAAGGAGGAAGTAGCCGATCATTAGTCGCTCAAATGTAGGTTGTTGGATTTGCAAACTCCTGAGAATCACAAATGCGGTGGCGCAGCCCCAGAGATCTGTACTGACGTTAATCATCCAGCGCCAGAGATCAGGGTTAACCCACAGGTAGCGGACAAATTGATTGGCGCAGTAAACGGACGTGCCCAGGGAAGCCACGGCAAACCAAAGATATTCAGGCTCGCGGCGGCCGTAGTACCACACTGCCAGACAGAACAAACCCGTTAGGGCGACAAACACAAATAACCCAATAGAAGCGTCGTGTTGCATCAAGTAGCGGGTTTCATAGAGACCGCGGAGTTCAGAATGAGTGCCAAGTACCGGCGGTTCCATTGAGCCCCAGCCATGGTAGGCAAAGTGGCGAATCAGCAAAGTGTTGTTATCACTGATGAGACCACTAGGAACTGTGAAGAATAAGGGGCTATTCCAATGCCGCACAGTATTGTCTCCTCCAGAGCCAACCTGCACGCCGTTAAACCACACATCGACCGTTTGATTAACTCTGCCGATAAACAGCCCAAGCATTTCCTCATTGCCGGCAAAGTAGGCGAGGTTTTCTTTGCTTAGATCAAACTGGTACCAGACGGTATTTGTATCGTGAAACTGATGGCGCCAGTGAAGTGGAAAGGTGACCGGCGTGCCTGCTTGCTGCACATCATCTGTGGGTGCAACCAGCACCTGACCCTCGGTGAGAATTTGATAACGACTGCTGTCTGCGGGGATATCCAGGCGAGGCAACAGATAGCCATAAACCATGGACGCCGCAAATAAGGCCAGCACCAGTGCCAGTAAATACCTGCTCTGACGGTCTTCGGTTATGGCCAAGGGTATAGTCCTGCGCGGTTTTCTCCTGATTATCCTATTGGAACATGTTTGCCGATAAATTTATCTCCCTTGATTCAGGGGGCTAAAATGGTCTGTTGGCTACGTAGCTACGCTTTGAAGGAGAGCAACGTTTCTCTGACGTTTGCCAGGGCGTGTTGACAAAAAAACGCCAAAAAACTCTGGATTTTTGCATTCCATCGATCTTAAGATTTACGGTAAAACAAGAAGGTGGCAACAAACCGCAGAGGGTTGTGACGGTTTTGCCACCAAGATCACATGAGGATGCGCGTGGTATCTTTGCTTCAGCAGGCGGGTTTTGTTATTGCTGCCCCCCGTCAAAATTTTCGACAGTTAATGCCATTTCAGGGTTTCAACAAAGCGGCGCTCATGCTTTTTTCTCAGGCCTCGCAACTCCCATATTTAACCTCCCGTTTGAGTTTTTTCGTGAAATATACTCCTCCCAGGAGTACTCACAATAATAACAATCTGCAGAAATACAATTTGCTAGGACGCACACTAGCGAAATTAAAATCTAGCCGCCGTTACCTTTGTACCGCCAATTTGTTTTGATACCAGAGAGAGTCTGATATGAGAAATCCATGTAAACACCTGGCCCGCGCACTTTGCCTGACTGGTCTGTTGACTATTGCTGGCCCGGCCGCAGCTAACCCGCCGGATATCTGGGGTGCAAAGTTCATTGTGAGTCAGCTTACTTTGAATGCCTCAGGGTTTATCAGCTTTCTGAAGGTTGTGAATCCGCAGACATCTAGCGGTGTTGCTTGTACTGCTGATACCGCTAGCTCCGTGTGTCGGTCCGATCAAATCTGTAGCACCACCACTCAGAAATGTGTTGTAGGCACCAGGGGAATCAAGGCTGATATCACTTTTGA
>JBKAGC010000154.1:0-8676 GCA_046290215.1 Pseudomonadales bacterium
AGCTGCTACCTTGTGGAAGGCTCAGAATTGAATCTGGTGGTGGCGAAAACCATCCAGGATATGTTGCATGATCGTGACACCGATCTTAATCAACCCTGGTTAAGCCACTGCCATGAGCTTGCGGTTCAGCATCTGAGAAAACCGCAAGAACGATTGCTCATGCAAGAATTTGAGCAAAGTCATTATTACTCTCTGTCTTTGCGCTTTGAAGCAGATCAAGTGGGCTTTCTGCTGATTAACTCCCCTTCCTTCGATGACAATCACAGCAAATTTCTACCGATGTTTGCCGGTGTTCTGACAAGTTTGCTAATGAATAAACGCCAGCAAGCGCACCTTACAGAAGATGTTCAGCGCCGGAGCCAGGCGCTGGAATCGGCCTGGGATTATGCGCGCCTGAGTGACTCGGCTAAGTCCAAGTTCTTAAGCAATGTCAGCCATGAGTACCTCACACCACTAAATCTGATTAATAATGCTGGCTCTCTGTTAATGGACACTGAACTGTCACCAGAGCAATCCCAATCAGTGGTGACCATACTCGACCAGGTGCAGAAACTCACGGCTATGGTGGGTGGCACGCTGGATTACGCACAAAGCCAGTCGTCCACTTTTAGTACCGCCAAACATCAAGTGAGCTTGTCTAAGCTCATGCGCGAGGTCGTGGCGGAATTTGCGCAGCCTTTGTCGTCAAGCGGCGTAGCTCTGCAACTTAATATTGCTAACATCCCAGCAGTGAATGCCGATGAGCAAAGGCTCAAGTTCATCCTCAATCATTTACTGAGTAATGCTGTTAAATTTACCCATGAGGGAATGATTGAGGTCGAGCTAAAGCTCATTGAGCAAAAAGGCCAGATGGTGGTCGTGGAATTCAGGATAACCGATACTGGGGTTGGGATATCCCCCGATGACCAGTCGGTTATTTTTAATGCCTACCATCAGCTTAGCGGCGTCACCTCAGACTCGTTTAGCAATACCGGGTTAAGCCTCGCCCTCTGTCAGCGCCTGGCTGGTTCCCTGGGGAGCGAAATTGTTGTCTCTAGTGCCCTGGGTGAGGGTTCAACGTTCCATTTTTGTCTCGATCTGCCGCTCTCTGAAATTGTTGCCAATGACGAACCTCATGGCAACAATCCTGAAGCGGTGTCGGTGCTCTTAGTTGAAGACAATCTGGTTAACCAGAAGCTGGCTGCTAAGCTCCTGGAAAAAATCGGCTGCCAGGTGGATGTTGCCAATGATGGCTTAGATGCGGTGAAGAAGTTTTCCCAGTGCCATTACGATCTGGTTTTTATGGACTGCCAGATGCCGAACATGGACGGCTTTGAGGCAGCATCAAAAATTCGCGAACTAGAATCCGATCATCGTACCCCGATCATTGCCCTGACCGCTAACAGTCTGCCGGAAGACCGGGCCAGATCTTTCCGTGTTGGCATGGACGAATTCATCACAAAACCCGTGGCCCGGGATAAACTGCAAAAGGCCATAGAGCGCTGGGCGCGTCAGGCTTAACGTGAACTGATCTGCTATCATCGGCGGCTGCACTATTTTGAAGTTGTTGCTGTGATTGTTAAAAACCTCACTTTTCAAGTTTTTTTGGCTGCGGTCCTGGCTGTGCTAGTCGCGAGCCTGGTGGCTCCAATTGCCGATGATGGCATGCTGGCCCAGACCATCGGCTTTCTCAAAAGTACATTTCTTGCGGCGCTAAAGATGCTCATTGCGCCGATGATCTTCTTTTCACTGATCAGCGGCATTATTAGCATTGGCGATGTGGTGAAGCTACGGAGTTTGGGTAGCGCCACTGTCATGTACTATCTAGGTACGACGTTTCTGGCCATTTGCCTGGCGCTGTTTGTAGTGTTCTTTGTCCATCCTTGGACGAACTACCCCCCTAGCGTGGAAATTGTCGATGCCATTCCAGAATCACGCATGATCGACCCGGGTAGCGATTCCATTATCCTGGTGCTGCAGCAGATTTTTAAACTGGCCTTTACCAACCCCTTCACCGCATTGGTGGAACTGAACATCCTGGGCATTGTGGCCAATGCGTTTTTGATCGGCATTGCGATGGTGCTTGTCCTACCAAAAACTAACCCCTTGTTTGAAGTGGTCAGCAGCATTAATCAGGTGATCTTCAAGATCCTCAGTTGGGTCATTCGGCTACTGCCTGTGGGTATTTTCGCTATTTTGTTTGATTTCACCTTACGCTTATCAGGCGGTGACGGACACTCGCAAAACTTCCTTACCCAGCTGTTTCAGTTTGCTGGTGTGGTGGTGGCCATTACCTTGATTCACGGTTTGGTTGTTTTGCCCCTTGTGGCGATGCTGATGACGGGGCAAAACCCGGTGCAGCTTTTACGCCGCATCTCGCGCCCGCTCATTGTCGCATTTAGTACATCATCCAGCGCCGCAACTTTGCCTGTTACCATGAAAACCTGCGAAGAAGACCTTGGGGTGCAGCGCTCGGTATCGAGTTTTGTCTTACCCCTGGGTGCCACCATGAACATGGATGGCACTGCCCTATTTGAAGCACTGGCAGCGGTGTTTCTCGCCTATTTGTATGGGATTGAGCTGTCTAACATCGCCTTGATCACGATCTTTTTGATGTCGATGGTGGCCTCCATCGGGGCGCCAGGGATGCCCAGCGCTTCTATGTCCGGTATGCAAATGGTGTTGATTGCCGTGGGCATACCGCTCGAGGCTATTGCCATTTTGTTAGTGATTGAACGGCCATTGGATACTGTGCGGACGGCAGTGAATGTCGAGGGTGACATCATCGGTACCCTGGTGGTCTCGAAGTTGACGGGCAGTCAACTCAATCCTGTGACGGCCGATAGCGCTTAATCATCAGGCGCTAGTCTCGCTCCTGCAAATTGAAATTGGCAAAGGCATCCGGGCCAAGGATTAAACGCGCGAAGTAATGGATAAACTCTTTGTGCTGTTTAGAAACTTGTAACCGGGTCATGCTGTCTTCCCCCGTCTTTGAGGTCAGATATTCATAACAACTGGTGACGGTTTGGCCATTTCCCAGCAGTTCAGCCAGTTCCTCATTTAAATAGTCGTGCAATACTGGCAGGTCATGTTCGGTGATACCGGAACGTTCGGGATCAAGCACCGCATTGCCCCACACTGTGGCGATATAGACCCGGAATCGGTCTTTATCAACGAACTGCTCATCGACCCCGGAGGCGTTGATGATCTCCAGAATTGCAGGCTTAAATCTCTGGCGAATTTCATCAATATTCATGTGTAGCTATAGGTACCAATTTGCCGTGAGTATATCCCCATTGCGCGTCTGGCGCTAAATGGTTCGGCTGTTTACACTGTGCCCAGAATTTAAAACCAATCCAGGGGGAACACATGTCTCATCTCATTGAGAAAGTAGAAAACGGCATTGCCATGCTGACCATGAATCGTCCGGAAAGCTTGAACGCATTGTCCGGTGAAATGATGGAGGCCATGTCTGAGGCGGTGCCCAGGCTTGCTGAAGATCCAGAGGTAAAGGTTATCGTTTTGACCGGAGCCGGTCGCGGCTTTTGTGCGGGCGGCGATGTTAAGGGCATGGCAAGCCGCAATGCCAGCTCAGGCGAAAACACCAAACCCTTGACCATGGAAGACCGGGCCAGGGGCTTGCGCAAAGGCATGGAAGTCTCCCGAATCCTTTATCAATGCAGTAAACCCACTATTGCCATGATGCGTGGTCCTGCCGCCGGCGCTGGTTTGTCATTGGGCCTGGCGTGCGATATGCGAATCGCCTCGGAAACCATTCGGCTGACCACGGCTTTTGTTAACGTCGGTGCATCCGGTGATTACGGCGGCAGTTACTTTCTGACCAAATTGGTGGGTGGCGCCAAAGCCCGTGAGCTGTATTTCACCGGCCGTAAAATTGACGGCGCTGAGGCTGCAGCGCTGGGCATCGTGAATCATCTGGTGCCAGACGATCAACTTGAGGCGAAAACCATGGAATTAGCCCAGCAAATTGCCAGTGGCCCTACCATCGCCTTGCAGTACATGAAGCAAAACCTCAATGCCGCAGAAACCGGCACCCTGGAACAGGTCTTCGATATGGAAGCCATGTCCATGACCCGGACCATGATGACTGAGGATCACAAAGAAGCAGCCCGCGCCTTTGTGGAAAAACGTGCCCCGAACTTTACCGGGGAATAAGTAGCTGACGTCAGTCAGCTTAATGAGGCAATGAGCCAGCAGCACTCGCCGCAGCGAAAAATTATTCATGTGGATATGGATTGTTTTTACGCTGCGGTTGAGATGCGCGACGACCCTTCCCTACGCGGTATTCCCCTGGCAGTAGGCGGCGCCTCTGACCGCCGCGGTGTCATATCCACCTGTAACTATGAAGCCAGGGCCTTTGGTGTTCACTCTGCCATGGCCACCGCAACGGCGCTGCGGCTTTGTCCTGATCTCAAGGTCATTCCGGGGCGAATGGCACACTATCAAGCGGTGTCTAAACAAATTCGCGAAATTTTCAGCCGTTACACTGAAATCATTGAACCCCTGTCTCTGGATGAGGCCTACCTGGATGTGAGTGACTGTGAGTTGTTTCAAGGCAGTGCCACCTTGATTGCCCAGGATATTCGCCGCGCCATTAAGCAGGAGCTGGGTTTAACAGCTTCCGCGGGTATTGCTCCAAACAAGTTTCTTGCCAAGGTTTGTAGTGATGAAAACAAACCCGATGGTCAGCGCGTGCTGGCACCTTCCGATGTAGATGAGTTTGTCAGGCAACTGCCCCTGCGTAAAATTCCCGGGGTCGGCAAGGTCACCCAGGGCAAACTCGCCAAAGCAGGTCTGGAAACCTGTCAGGATGTCAGAGACCTGGGTGAAGCGGAGCTTTTGCTGAAGTTTGGTAGCCTCGGCAAACTGCTCTGGAAACGTGCCCATGGCATTGATCAGCGCCCCCTCGCCACTTCCTGGGTGCGTAAGTCCTTAAGTGTAGAGCGAACCTTCGCCGAGGACATTCCCGAGGTGGATGCCGCCTTTGCGGTAGTGGATAAGTTGTATGAGGAACTGGAGCGGCGCTTAAGTAAGCACCAGGACCGACCGATTCGTAATCAACAGGTGAAACTCAAATTTACTGATTTCCGCAGCACCACCATTGAAAGACAAAGCAAAGCCCTGCATAAAGCTTTGTTTCTGGACTTGCTGCCCCTTGCCTGGGAGCGCGGTAATGGCCAGGGGATCCGCTTGCTTGGACTTGGTGTGACATTCCGTGATACTGGCGAAGTGCTGGAACAACAATTAACTTTGTTCTAATTGCCGTGGTTTTCTGTATCATGCGGGGCTTTTGCAACGATTAAACTTGCCCCATCATGCGTAAAACCAAAATCATCTGCACCATTGGTCCCGTTTCTGACAGCTTCGACATGTTAGAGAAACTCGCTGCGGCTGGTATGGATGTGGTGCGCTTAAACATGTCTCATGGTACCCATGAGTCTGCGGCCAGGGTTATTCGTTCCATCAAAACCCTGAATCGCAAAATTACCCACCCCATCGCAATTTTGCTTGATACCCAGGGACCAGAAATCCGCACCGGTGATCTGGCCAATGAATTGGAGCTGAAAAACGGCTCTGAGATTACCATTAGCGTTCGTGATAACACGGATGTTGAAGCGTCATCCTTTCATATTCACTACGACGAGCTCATCGATACTGTCTCTGTAGGGGATCGCATCACCGTGGATAACGGCATCATTAATCTCGAGGTTTTGGTGAAAAATGATGACGGCACCATGAAGTGTAAAGTCATCGATGGCGGCGTCTTGAAAAGTAAGCGTCACGTGAACCTGCCTGGCATCCGCGTTAATTTGCCCGCCATTACCAAAAAGGATCACGCCGACATTTTGTTTGGCATCGAACAAGGGGTCGACTTTATTGCCCTGTCGTTCGTTCGTGAAGCAAACGACGTCAGGGAACTTAAAGAGTTAATGGGTCCGAAAGTTGGCAAGGTGAAAATCATCTCTAAAATCGAAGACCAGTCGGGTGTGGCCAATCTCGATGAAATCATGGATGAATCTGACGGCATTATGGTGGCACGTGGTGATCTTGGGGTGGAGATCAACGTTGCCGAAATGCCAAACGTGCAGCGTCGTATCGTGCAGCGGTGTGCTGAACAAGGTAAACGCGTCATTGTCGCCACTCACCTGCTGGAATCCATGATTGAAAACCCCATTCCCACCCGCGCGGAAGTGACCGATGTGGCGAATGCGGTGTACGAGGAAGTGGATGCCGTGATGTTGTCCGGTGAAACCACCATCGGTAAGTACCCGATTCGCTGTGTGGAACAACTGGTAGAAATTGCCGAGAAAACTGAGTCTTTTCCAGGTTTGGAATTCTCAAAAAATTTGCACAAAAACAATGACAAGCAACACGTCGCCGCGACCGCGGCAGATCTAGCGGAAGCGATTGATGCAGCAGGGATTGTGGTGATCACCCGGCGCGGTTATATGGCGGACTTTGTGACGAACTGTCATCCACAGAAAACCAGGATTTACGCCTTTACCAATGACAGTCAAACCCGGCGTCGCTTGATTTTGAATCGTAATGTATCAGCTTTTCGCACGGCCTTTAGCAGCGACCCCGAGAAAACTTTGCGTACCGCCTTTGATGTCTTGTTAGCTAAAGGTGGTTTGCAACCTGGTGCCAAGGTGGTGGTAATTTCCGATATTCTTGCCGGCGCGGGTATTGAAGCGATTCAGATCAGGGCACTGTAGGCGGCACATGAGCACGGCTACTGCCAAGCAGTAACGGCAGTCGTTGTATCAGGAGTCCAGCAATAATAATCGCCAAACCAATATAAGTTGTTAGATGGATCTCTTCGCCCAGGACCACATGAATAAGGAACAGGGACAAAAACGGCGAAACAAAAATCAGGGTACTGACACGACTGGTATTCTCCGCTAACTTGAGGGCCCGGCTCCACAGTAAGAACGCGAGGCCCATTTCAAACACGCCGATGTACGCGGCGGCCATCACGCCACTGAGTGGAAACGAAAAGTCCGAGAACCAAAAACAACACATGGTCGTGATCGGCGTTGCTACAACAAAATTCGCACACATGGCGACCCGATCATCTCTCGGATCAGTCATGCTAAGAATCCAATAGCTGGCCCAAATAACCGTCGAAGCAAGCGCCAGGCACATGCCAAGTAAGTCGGTACCAGCAAAGTCTGCTCTGCCCTTGGTCGCAATCACCACCACACCTAAATAACTTACGACACAGGCCACCAGGTCAAAGCGGGTTGGGCGTTGCTTGAGAAACACAATTGCCAGAATTACCAACATGAGTGCCCAGGTATAGTTTACGGGTTGGGCAATTTGCGCTGGCAGGCGATCGTAAGCAGCGAACAGCACCAGGTAATACACCAGAGGATTTAGGCAGGCGATGCCAAGGGAGCGCGTGAGATGTTGGCGGGTTTCGGATACCAGCAGAGGCAAATTGCCAGCCCAGATGACCTGGCCGATCAGGATCAATGCGGCGGTGGTCGTTGCCAGGAACAGGAGTTGAAACACTGAAAGCTCCTTCAAGGCCAGCTTGAAGGCGGTGGCTACCGTCGCCCAAAAGGTCACCGTGATCACAGCATAGAGGTAAGACTTTTGACTGTTGTTCAAGCGCTGATCATTACTTTAGTTATATGCATAGGAATACTCAGTATTTTTAGCCGGACGTTAGCGGCGCTAAGCTTGGCTCATGAAAAATTCTAATCAAATATTCGATCTTATTCAGATCGTTGTCCTGGCTTCTGCCACCCTCGCGGTATTGTTTTTTATCACGGGTTAAACGCGCGTTGCTGGGCAGTACATGGCAGGCAGATAATGCCAGCCGAATGTGATGGTTTCCAGCAGGTGATTTAACCTCATGACACTTTCCCCTGATCAGTTTTACTCAGGCTTGATCGCTGAGCTCTATGAGCCGCTCGCTGGCAGTCTGCCGGACCCTGAGCCCTATGCACGTTTTATTGAGCGCTACGGCACCCCTGCTTTGGAGTTGGGTTGCGGCTCGGGATTACCGCTCTTGGATTTGTTAGACCGTGGTCTGGAGGTTGAAGGGCTGGATGCCTCCGCTGACATGCTTGAGGTGTGTCGACAAAAAGCCGAACTCAGAGGCTTGTCCCCTACCCTCCACCATGGGTTGTTTCAAAGCTTTGTGCTGGCTAAGCGATTTAAGAGTATTTATGTACCAAGCGCATCCTTTACTTTGTTAACAAACGATAAGGATGCCCTGATGGCTTTGCAGCAGATTCGCAGTCACTTGCAAACGGGCGGCGCGTTGTTTTTACCTTTAGAAGTTGCCGGCATTGATGAGATGCCATTGAATGTCTTTAAAGAACATCGTGATGCCAGCGGTGCCCTGCTTCGGGTTGCCGTGACAGCGGCGTCACAATCTGATGATGGCCGGAATGTAGAGCTGACCTTGCGCTACGAAAAACATTTGCCCGATGGCTCTATGGAGCAGCTAGAAAGGGTGTGGCAGCGTCGTAGTTGGAGCGAACAGCAAATCAGTGAGTTACTGGGTCAAGCGGGCTTCGATAGTTGGCGAATTTTGCCAAAGGACGCACCGGCACCCAGACAGGTATTTACGGTGATCGCCACGGTTTAACCCAGGGTATTAGGAAAGTGTCTGGGGAAATTGGAGGCTGGGATCGGAGTCGAACCGACATTGTACAGATTTGC
>JBKAGC010000155.1:0-8648 GCA_046290215.1 Pseudomonadales bacterium
TCCGGGTCCCAATAGGTTAGGGAGACATATGGGTTCGCGGCAATATGCTTCGCCTTAAAGCTGTGTCTACCGGTGGCAATCCAGCCGGTGCTACCTTCCCAGATCGGATGAAGCATGCGCGAGCGTGGCCGTCCTTGCCGGTCGATGGTGGTAAATGTACACCAGACAATTTTCTTGACCCTTCGATCAAATTCTTCGGCTATGACTGAAAAGTTATCAACTTCCATAGGGACCTAAATCCACCACCTTCTAAATAATGTCTGCGCCAGTAATTTTGTCTTCCTCAGGCAGCAACCCAGGTCGTATCAGTTCTTTCTTTGGACCAGTGCGCTCGTACTTTTGCGCAGAGGTATAGGTCGGCTCTATCAGAGCTTTAGCACCAAATGATTTTTGCTTTTGTAACTCACTCACCTCGCCATAACTGGTGGTACGTTGCCTTGGGGACCGGCCGATGCTCCGGATGATTTCTTCCATTTCTTGCGGCGAGGTTTCCTGACCGTGACTGGCGCCAGCCGCGCGGGTGATGGTTTCATTCATCAAGGTGCCGCCCAGGTCGTTGACACCCGCATTTAAGCAAGCACGAACGCCGTCATGGCCGAGTTTGGTCCAGGAAGCCTGGATGTTGGTAAACACCGGATGCAATACCAGGCGCGAAATGGCATGAATCAAAACCGCTTCCCTGAAGGTGGGACCAGAGCGCGCCTTACCTTTTAGATACAGCGGTGACTCCATATGAATAAATGGCAAAATAACAAACTCGGTAAAGCCGCCGGTTTTTTCTTGCAGCGCCCGGACTCTGAGCAAGTGTCTTGCGACATGTTCATATCTTTCAATATGGCCATACATGATGGTTGCCGTGGTATTAAAACCAACTTCATGGGCCGCTTCCATGACTTCAAACCACTGCGCCGTATTAATTTTGTCAGGACACAAGGTGGCGCGCACCTCATCATCTAATATCTCTGCAGCAGTGCCTGGCAAAGTCCCAAGACCCGCCTCTTTGAGTTGCCCTAAATAGTCTTTGATCGGAACCCCTAGCGTATGTGCACCTTGCCACACTTCAAGGGGTGAAAACGCGTGTATGTGCATCTCCGGCACCACCTGCTTGATGCTATGGCATATATCAATGTAGGTCTGGCCCGTGTATTCAGGGTGGATACCACCTTGCAAGCAAACCTCAGAGGCTCCGCGCTCGAACGCCTCAGTGGTACGGCGCATGATTTCCTCATGGGATAAATCATAAGGACGGCCCCGCAAGTTCTCACTCATCTTACCTTTGGAGAAGGCACAGAACTGGCATTTGAAGTAACACACATTGGTGTAGTTAATATTGCGGTTGACACAATAGGTCACCGTGTCGCCGGCCATTTGCTTGCGTAATTCATCGGCGGTCTGGCAGACATGGGTAAAGTCATCACCGCGGGCCTTAAACAAGCGAACGATGTCTGCCTCGTTTAATACTTCACCATCTCGAACTTTAGCCAAGATCTTACCAACGTCTTGATTGGGGGGCGACTTAGGAATAGCGGTTACTTTGGCCAGGTCACCAGCAGGCGGCTCGACCACAGCACCGGCGGACCAGTTTTCCATTCGCGCAAACCCCTGGCCATCGATGGCCTGACGAACAAAAGGTTGTACCTCTGGATCCAACCAACGCTCCTCGTCCATGGCATAGTCTGGATATATCGCCAAGCGCTCGATCAACACTTTACCGGCATTTGCAGTTTCGTTTGCCAGGTTCGTGAGATGAGGCCAGGGCGCTTCAGGATTGACAAAATCCGGTGTTACTGGTGACACACCACCCCAGTCATTGATCCCAGAATCAACAATTTGTGGCAGTACCCCTGGGCTCAAGTTGGGCGGCGCCTGTATGTTCATCTTCTCACCGAAGATGATACGAGCCATCGCAATGGTCCAGAGCAGTTCATTAAGATCAGGCTCCGGCGCATTAGCCATCAATGTCTCAGGCTTGGCGCGGAAATTCTGAACAATAATCTCTTGAATATGACCATAGTCATTTTGAATGTCTCGCAATGCCAGGAGCGACTCGATTCGCTCTCTGCGAGTTTCACCAATGCCAATAAGAATACCGGATGTAAATGGCACCTTGGCCTCACCAGCAAGACGCATGGTCTCAAACCTGCGCTCTGGTACTTTGTCGGGGGACCCGTAATGGGGCATACCCTTCTCAAGCAATCGATCCGAGGCACTTTCCAGCATTATCCCCATTGAGATAGAAACTTTTCGCAGCTCAGCTATTTCGTCAGCATTCATTAAGCCAGGATTCAAATGCGGGAACAGCCCGGTTTCGGTAAACACAAGCTCTGCCATATCCCGCAAATAAGACAAAGTAGACTCTTGCCCCAATGCCTTCAGACCTTCTCGCGCGGCTTTATAACGAGCTTCAGGTTTATCTCCAAGAGTAAACAGGGCTTCTTTACAGCCAGCCTTGGCGCCATCGCTGGCAATCTTTAGTACTTCTTCAGGCGTTAAATATGGCGCTTTTAGCTTGCGTGGTACCTGGGCAAAGGTGCAGTAATGGCAAACGTCGCGACAAAGGTGCGTGAGTGGAATAAACACCTTTCTTGAATAAGACACGGCATTCTGGTGGCCTGCATCCCGCAAGGCTGCCGCGATTTGCATTAACCGTTTGGTATCTGTGGTCTCCGCGAGTTGCAGAATTTCCGAGTCGCTTAATGACTCAACGCCTGCTCTGGCAAACAGCTCTTCAAGCTGCATCATAGTTCACCCTTGCTTGTCCCAGCGGCAGCAAGCGCTGCCGTTTCAATGTGCAAAAATCCCTGTTGAACGAGAAACCGATACGTGTGTGATTCGATATTCTGTTTAATGATTTCGTTCACTAGCTCGCTCAAGTCTTCCGGTGTGTCCACATCCAAACCGATACCCGGTAGTTTCAATACTGTCGGGTTGATGCCTCGTTCGCGCGCGGTCGAGAGGTGCCGTCTAAAGCTATCTTCACCAAAGCGAAACTCCATACAATTCGGCGGTGCACACACCACGCAGTTTGAGCCACCAAGGTCCGACGCAGGCACGATCAAAAATTCAGCCTCGTCAGTTGCCTTCATGCCACCCAGCACCACATCGAGTTCTTCCACATTTACGAGCGGTGTGTCACCGGGCAGGAACGCCATAATAGCAACTCCCTCGCCAGCCAACACCTCACTGGCATATCTGACCGCCTCGATTAAACCGGGGTTTTCGGGCTCTGGCAAAATGCGTGCGCCGTAACTCAGGGCGATATCAGACACTTGCTCATCGGAGGTCACCACCACAACCTGTTCAATGTATTCACAGGTCGCTGTGGTCTCTAGCACGTCTTCCAACATGGCCTGACATAGGTCGCGGCGCTGCTGAGCGTCCAGCATGGAGCTGAGCCGCTGCTTGGCGTTGGACAACTGTTTAATTGGAATCACCAGAGTGGCGAGCATGATTCTTAACGTTCGTTCAACTGACCGGCTACATTAGCACGACCAGCAACCTCATGGATAACCAGCAGGGTCATTCAGGGCACGAATAGCCACTTAAAAGGTGGTTGCAAATCTCAGGCAGTCGTCTGCCAGTTGACGACGATCATCCAGGCTGCGCATCAAGGTTTTGGTCACCAGGCAGCGGATGCCCAGAGCTTCAATAGCCGGCTGAAGTTCGCTGTCGGCCTCATCTATGACGAAACCGTCAATTCGACCCACATAATGCTCCGCCACTGCCAGGGCCGTCTGGGGCATGCCTAACTCAGCCATCATTTTCGCGGCAGGTCCTTTAATGGCAGCACCACCAATAATTGGCGAAACTGCTATCACCGGCGCCGGATTGGTGCGACAAGCGGATTCTACATCTGGCAGCTTTAACACCGGATCCACGCTGACAAATGGGTTGGACGGACAAATCAGAATACAATCCAGTTGATCTTTCAGGGCGTCCACGAACCCAGGTGCCGGCCTGGCATGGTGAATCCCCTGAAAATCAAATCCTGTCACCTCTGGTTCGCAGCGATCACGGACAAAATAATGCTGAAACGCGAGAATATCGCCGTTGCTCACATGCACCCTGGTAGCAACCTCATCATCGGTCATCGGTACGATGGGGTGGATCACGCCCAGCCGTTCACACAAATTAGCGGTGACCTCACTGAGACTTAAACCCTCCGCCAAAAGCTGCGTGCGTTGGATGTGGGTAGCCATATCCATGTCCCCAAGGCGAAACCAGCTATCACCACCAATTCGCTCCAGCGCGGACAAAAAGTGCCAGGTTTCGCCAGCCTGGCCCCAACCAAGCTCTTTGTTGGCAAGATCCGCGAGGGTATACATGACTGTATCCAGGTCGGGGCAAATCTTTAAGCCAAGATGCCGGAAGTCATCCCCGGTATTGGCCACAATCACCAGCTCGTCCACGCTCAACTGCCTGGCCAGACCCAACGCCAGTTTGGCGCCGCCCACGCCACCGGATAGTGCCAAGCAGCGCATTAGCGGAACATATCCATATGGCGAGGCCGGAGCAGGGGCTTCACACCACGCTCTGATTCTGCTTCTGGTTCAACTGGCGTATAGCCACGCACCAATACCACTGGGGTCTTTTCCGTGGTTTGGCCCATCACTAAAGAGGCGCCGGCTGCCAACTCATCGGCAGCGCCAATCTGGGTCACTTTGAGCTCATTGCCAAATAAGTCTTCACCACCAATATGGTCCTCAAGGGCAGTAAATCCGGCCACGCCAATGGCGAGCCCTAATGAACCAATGCGCCAGGCACGGCCAATACTGTCGTTGATAATAACCCCCACTGTGACGCCGAGTTCGGTTTCAATTCGCTCACGAATTAAGCGCGCGGACTTATCTGGATCCACTGGCAGCAATAGGCAGCGATTCTCATCGTCTGCATCGATATTAGATTGATCAATGCCAGCATTCGCCTGTACGAAACCAAGTTTATGCTCAACAATCAGCACCCCTGGGCGACTCCGCACCACCTCATTAGATTCATCTAAAATGGCTTGTACCTTGCGCGGGTCTTTGTCTACTTCCCTGGCCAGACGCTGGGCTTCTGGGCCAGGGGTAACCTCGCGTAAATCTAGATAACGACCTTCCGCCTTGGAAATGACTTTTTGCGCGATCACCAGGACATCATCCTGTTGCAGGGATTCACCGCACTCAGCAAGGGCAGCAAGGATTTGCGCCACGAGATCGTCACCGGGCTCCACCATGGGTAACCCTGGCACTCCAAACATCCGCAAATCCATCGTGACTACCCCTGACCGCTGTCTATTTCTCGATCTCTTACGGCTACTCGGCTTTCGGCTCGCCTGTAATGACGATGCCGGAACCCTCAATGCCGTGATGACGATTGATGGTGATAAGCACCGATGTCAGTGCTTCAGCCGCGGCAGCATTGGCAATGGGTCCTGCATGCCAGCCACGCAAACCCACGGCCTCAACCAACTTGATGACTTCATCCCGCGCAGCGCGTTTGTTGCCCGTCACGAGAACATCACAAGCGATGTTGTGATCTTCCTGAAGATGCATGGCGCCAACGTTTTGGAATGCCGATACCACCTGAACATCATCACCGAGGAAATCCTGCGCCAACTGGCCTGCAGAACCGCCTTCAGGCAGTTGCACGGTGCCAACCTTGGGTGGCTTAAGGGGTACAGTGACATCCACAAGAATCTTGCCCTGCAGCGCTGCTTGAACGGTCTTCAGGGTGCTTTGCTGGTGATCAAACGGCACCGTCAACACCACGAGATCGGCAGCTGTGGCGGCCTCAAGGTTTTCATGTCCGGAAACATTTAGGTCAGGAAATTCCGCCAACAAGGCTTCCGCCGCGGCCTTCCCCTTTTCTTCAGTTCGTGACCCAATAAGGATCTTGTAGCCAGCGCGACTCCACTGCCGGGCCAAACCGCCACCCAGGTCGCCAGTACCGCCAAGAATTGCTATGGATTCGATAGTCATAAATGCTTCCACCTTAAATTTAGGCGCCGATTATTCCTTACAGCGCCACGTTTGCCTAGGGAATCTGCCGATTCCTATCCCATACGATCGTACTCGTGTTGTATCAGTACGACACATTGCGACGCATGGAGCATGGTTCGCCCTAGAGAAATTGGTTTTGCCCCGCGATTGACGAGAGATTTAGCTTGTTTTGTAGGCATGGGGATATGATCCGTTAATACAAACACCGCATCCTGTTCTAATGCCGCGGCGCGGATATCCACACCTTTGCGATCCATCAGATAAATCTGTCGGCCAGCGAAGGATTTTAAGAACTCCTCAACACTTGCCGCGGTTACCGTTACGCCAGGCAATACCTCGCGCGATTCTGATTTTGCTGCCCCCACAGACACCTGCAAGCAACGGGCGAACAGTTGCAGGATGCCCGCCTCTGACCAATCGTCCAGAGAACCCAGGACTGAACCATCAAAAGTAATCACACGGGAAAAGTCTGCACTGGCTTCCAGAACAAAGGACAAGCGCACATCATCGCGATGGCCCTGGCTAATCAGCAAACCATTCACCAATATCTGGCACAGGTATTCCGTGTGCGCCTCCTGGCCCGCCTGGCCAAGAAAGCGCACCGGATCTGTGGGCGCTTTGCGCGCCCGAATCACATAATCGATCACGGTCTAAAGCGCTTCGTAAACCGCCTGCACCAGATTGAAGGATCGTAAGTCACCTACCAGGCCTGGGAACATCTTGTTCATCACATAGGAAATAGACACCCCGGCATCCTGATCGATCAAAGCTAGCGAACCGCCCCAACCTCCCCAGTAACAAACGTTGTCGTTTGGCGCGAGAAGCTTTGCTTTGTTGATACCAAAGCCCAGGCCGAATGCCGTGGGCACCTGGAGTGCCATATCCGTACCTTCAATACGGGTCCGCATAACGTCTGTGGCAAGGTCTTGAGAAAACAAGCGAACCCCATGGGCCTCGCCTTTGTTTGCCAGCACCGCATGGATTTTCGCCACACTGCGAGCATTACCGTGCCCGTTCGCCGCAGGGATTTCCGCCTTGCGCCAGCCACTGGTGCGGGATTCCAGCGCTGAGGCTGCTGGATAACGGAAAGTTCGTACCGCGATACTGTCGGGATCACCTTCCTGACGAATACTGGCATCATCTCCAGGCGGCAACAAATCACCAATCCGGGCAAACTCTGACTCTGGCACACCAATATGGAAATCCGCATCAAGCGGCCCGGCAATCTCTTCAGCGAAGAATGTACCCAGGGTTTTACCTGTGATACGTCGTACCACCTCGCCGATCAAGTAACCCTGGGTCAGGGCATGGTAGCCGATCGCAGTACCAGGCTCCCACCATGGTGCCTGGGCAGCCAGAGCGTCGGTGACCTTTTGCCAATCATAGAGGTCATCACCCACCAGGGCTTCATCGGTACCAGACAATCCAGCGGCATGATCCATGATGTGCCAGACCTTAACCTCGGCTTTGCCGTTCTGGGCAAACTCTGGCCAGTAATCAGCGACGTTAGCATCGAAATCTAACTGGCCCCTTTCTGCCAACAGCATGGCACACAGAAAAGACATGGTCTTGGTGGTGCTGTAAACGTTAACAATCGTGTTTTCTTGCCATGGCTGGGTCCGGGCTTCATCAAGGTGACCACCCCAGATGTCCACTACTTGCTTACCGTGTTGGTACACCGCAAATGAGGCACCAACATCCCCATTTGAATCCAAACTATCCGACAGAACTTGTTTTACTTTGGCGAAGCGATCATCGCAGGCACCGTGAATTTCCATAAATTTCCCCCGTTTTTGAGTGCAGGCAATGTAGCACAGGCAGCAGCCCGCCCATATAGCGGGCTATGCCGCGGTTCTGCGGTGCATCAAGAAGTTTTCCCCACGAGATTGTGGATAACTTTGGTGATAACTTTGCCTATACTGCGTCTACCTCTATTGGGAGGAAATATCCAGGGTTGTGGCTAAAAATTCAGCGCAATACACTTTTTGCATTATTTTCAATGACTTAGGGATGTTTTCCGACAATTTAGATTCGAAAACCCTTGCAATCTACACTAACACCCGCGGTTAGCCTGGCTTGTGTATAACTCGGTGTATGAAACGTCGCTTAACACTATATTTACAGAGGAAACAGCCAAACTTACGTCACTTTCGCTACATCTGACCCTGGGCAACCAGCCGTAAGCCTTATAACTCGCGCGGTAAATCGTTTTAAACAAAATACCGTGACATTAAAGAATTCAGCCCCTGATAGGTCTACGCCGCAGCCGCCGTCTTAATTGCCTCCAACACTTTCGCAAAGTTTGCCGAATCATTTGTCAAACCTGACCCAGCCTGAATACTGCGCTTCAGGGCGCGCACATTCTGCTGCTCAAAGGAGGCAAATCGAGATGCCATGGTCATTGCAGCGTCCACCACCTGCTCGTCTGGTACACATTGCTCAATCAAACCCGCAGCTAACAAGTCTGGCGCTGCCCAACGCTGCCCCAACAATCCCATGCGTAAGGCTACCTGATAACCATATCGCTGGGTTAACCAGAATACATTGAGCGGAGCGAGCATATTTCGCTCCACCTCCGAAACATGCATAAAGGCGTTTTCACCCGCCACCAAGAAGTCGCAGGCAAGTGCTAGTGATGAACCACCGGCAATGGCAAAACCCTGCAGC
>JBKAGC010000156.1:0-8592 GCA_046290215.1 Pseudomonadales bacterium
TAATCTCATATTTCCCCATGATGTTCACGTTAGTCCAGATGGGATTGATGGGGTAGACGGCAAGGTGGTTATGGAGTGTTCTGACTGCCACGTGCCAGAAAAGGGTGGTTTGCTGATGCGTCCAGTGACTATGGAGCAGCATTGCGCCGATTGTCACCAGCTTACTTTTGATCCTGCTACACCTGATCGAGTGGTGCCACACGGTTCGCCACCCGACCTAATGCGCACCCTGCGTGAATACTATGCTTATCAGTTCTTGAATCGAAACCAACCTGCGCAACCGCAAAGCAAATCGGTCCAGCTTGAAATGCCGGAGTCGAGAACGGTGCGTCGTCCGGGTCGAGCTGCGCGCACTCAATCGATCACGGAGTTGATAGCGGAAACTCAAATCGACAACAGCAAACCGTTGACGGAGCAGGCCAGCGACTTCATTGAAGCGCGGGTGGCTGAAGCAGCGTCGAACTTATTTGAGAAGCAAACCTGTACGATTTGTCATGAGATTTCACAAGTGGATGATGCCGCAGTGCCGTGGCGGGTAACGCCAGTTCACCTGAATAATGCCTGGATGCCACTTTCGGTATTCTCACACAGCAAACATAAAAACATGCAATGCGATGGTTGCCATGAGGCAGAAATGTCTTCTGAAGCCACTGATGTATTGATGCCGGACATCGGCAGTTGCCGATCTTGTCATGGCGGCGAGCACGCCGATGACCTGCTGCAAAGTACTTGTATTGCGTGTCATGAGTTCCATTTGGATTCCCAGAAACCCATGGGAGAGTTGATATTTATGGATTCAGCGCAATGAAGAAAGCACTGATACCAATTGTTGCATTAAGTTTGGGCCTTGCTGCATGCAGCGGGGGTGGTGGCAGCAGCAGTACCATTGCTGCTGAGGAAGGCGCAGTGGTGAACAATCCACCGCCTACTGGCACGCCCACCACGTGTGGCGAAAACTGTTTCTTATCTCCAGCGGATGTAGAAACTGTGATTGCCCAGGCGGTTACAGAAGCAGAAGCCCGTGGCGTTGGCGTCACGGTGGCGGTAGTGGACAGGGTCGGTAATGTTCTCGGTGTGTTTCAAAGCACAAATGCCGATCCGTTTGTCACAGTGACCTCCACCGCTGAGCGAGGTTCGCCGGTTGTGGGTGGTCTAGAAAGTCTGAATTTTATCCCCGCGCCCCTGGCAGCTATTGCCAAAGCGGTAACCGGTGCTTACTTGTCCACCAGCGAGAACGCATTTACCACGAGGACAGCCAGCCAAATTGTTCAGGAGAACTTTAACCCGGGCGAAGGTAACGTGCCTTCTGGGCCATTGTTTGGGGTGCAGTTTAGCCAGTTAGCGTGTTCTGATTTTTCACAACGTTTTCAGGGTGGGGCAACAGGTACTGTAGGGCCGCATCGCTCGCCATTAGGATTAGCGGCTGATCCCGGTGGACTACCTCTTTATATAAATGGTGTTAATGTCGGTGGCGTTGGTGTGATTGCTGATGGCATTTACGGCCTTGATAAGGACGTGTTTGATTTTGACCAAAATCTTGATGAGTTGATCGCCACTGCTGCAACATTTGGTTATGCCGCGCCAACGAGCATTCGTGCAGATAAAATTACCATTATCGGTAAGACCGCTCGTTTTAGCGATGCCACAGTGGCGGATCTGCAATCTGAACCAGCCCAGGCGGATACACTCGCCACGATTCAAAACGCCGGGCGAGGTGCTTATGTGCCCGTGACGAGTTATTTTGATGGCACTGGACCGCGCACTGGTACAATCTTTGGTCAACCTAATTCTGGGATTCGCCCGGCTGATCCGACGGTGTTTGTGGATAGTAATGGCCAGAGTCTCGATGCCTTTGTGTTTGTTGATCAGGCCAATCAGAATCGTTATCCAGCACGAGCAGGTTTAGATACCCCAGACGGTCTCGCCACCAACGCTCTGACAGCACAGGAAGTTCAAACGATTTTAAATGAAGCGATTGGTGTAGCGAATCAATCTCGCGCGCAGATTCGTGTGCCTGCTGGCACTCAGGCCCGTGTGACGGTATCTGTCGTGGATAGCAACGGTAATATTCTGGGCATGGGGCGAACTCGTGATGGCCCCGTATTTGGCGCAGACGTTTCACTCCAGAAAGCACGTACAGCGACGTTTTTCTCCGGCACAGGTAGACCTGCTGGCGAAGCACCTGCTGATATCTTGCGCGCCTTTCCTGATCCGTTGTATCTCTCACCAATGACCTTGCCAATTGATCTAGCCAATCTGGCGACGCTTTCAAGCCCTGCACCTACCTTTGACCGTTATGTGCTGGACACTCAGCTGTTCTTTGGCAACGGCGATGCCCTTGAATCTACCGGTTCACCGGTCGCCTTTGCTGACCGTTCTGGCGGTAATATCTCACGACCTAATTATCCGGATGGGCCTACTTCTGGACGAACAGGGCCCTTGAGTAAACCACCAGGTGAATGGAGTATTTTTAGTGTCGGTTTGCAGCTTGATTTGTTTTACAACTCGCTTGTACACCATATAGCGCATATTCTGGGCGTGGTGCCAGATGTACCTCAGAACTGCACGGGCAATACAGGTTTTGCCGCAACCAATCCTTTTACGGTGCAAAACTCAGTGCCTAACCTCGCCAATGGCATCCAGATCTTCCCCGGTAGCGTGCCAATTTATCGTGGTAACACATTAGTTGGTGGTATTGGTGTATCCGGTGACGGTGTCGACCAGGACGATATGATTTCATTCCTTGGGGTTCATCGCGCTGGACTTCGCCTGGGAACGATCAACAATGCGCCACCAGAAATTCGCGCTGACCGCTTAGAGATTCCCGGCGAAGATTCCCGGTTACGTTACGTCAACTGTCCACAAGTACCTTTCATTGGTAGTGATGAAACGGAGGTGTGTAATGGCATTTAATCGCTCAACACCCGCCGCGTTGGTCTTGGCACTTGCTTCCTTGGCTGCGCATGCTGATGAGGGCATTATTCCGGCTTCGGGCTATTGTGTTGAAGACACTGAAAATACCCAACAGCGCCGCCGACCTGGTGTCCCAGTAGACGAATACCATCTGCCAGCTTGTGAAGAAGAAGTTAGCGATGGCCGTATCCCAACCTGGGTAGATCCTTTTGATCTCGGGCCAATGGTTCCTGACCGCTGGAGGATCGTGAACTCCATTGGCATTGAGCAAAATTTGTGGGATCCATACAACACCCAAAATCCATTGAAGGGTGACGTTCCGGTCTGGGGCAAGGACTGGTTCTACAGCATCATTGCCATTAGTGACACAATCATTGAACCGCGCCGCTTTCCAATTCCTGTAGGTGTCGCGACAACGGCGCGTCCTGGAGGCCTCGACACGATCGGTGAAGGCGAGACAACCATCCTGGTTCAGCAGTTGATCATGGAAAACGTGGTCTACAAAGGTAACACCACATTTAAGCCACCCGACTGGGAATTCCGTTTTACACCTGTGTTTCAAGTAAACCAGGTACATGCCGATGAAAAATTTGTACTCAATGTAGACCCTGATCAGGGCGGTAGTTCTGGTCGGCGTAGACGTGATTACTTTACCGGCATTCAAGCGCTATTCGTGGACAAGCACTTACGTAACATTGGTGATCGATACGACTTCGATAGTATCCGCGTGGGTATTCAGCCGTTTTCCAGTGACTTCCGTGGCTTCCTGTTCCAGGACGCCCAGTTTGGCGTACGTCTGTTTGGTAACCGTGATAACAACATTTTTCAGTACAACCTGGCCTGGTTTCAGCGCCTTGAAAAGGACACCAATAGTGGTTTGAACGACATTACTGTGGATCTGCGCGATGACCATGTATTTGCCGCGAATGTTTACTGGCAAGACTTCCCGCGACTGGGATTCTTCTCGCAAGGTACGGTGATTCACAATTCGAACCGTGAGAAAGGCCAAATCCTGTTTGATAAAAATGGCTTTATCGCGCGTCCGGCGTCGCTATTCGAGGAACGCACGCGTAATTACGAAGTGACCTATATTGGTTACAACGGCGATGGCCATTTTGATCGCCTGAATCTTACTACCTCGCTGTATTATGCCTATGGCCATCAATCCAGCACACGAGTGAGTGGTGCAGAGGAGGATATTAGTGCCTTCTACTTCGCCGCCGAGGCGTCCATGGATTTCGATTGGTTTAGACCCCGGGTCTCTGCGCTATGGACATCCGGTGACGACGATCCATTTGATGATGAGGCGAATGGCTTTGATGCGATTTTTGAGAACCCGCAGTTTGCCGGTGCTGATACCAGTTTTATGATTCGCCAGAATGTGCCATTGATTGGTGGTGGCGGTGTTGCCTTAATGGGCCGGAACGGGATTATTCCCTCTCTCAGACCTAGCAAGGAACAAGGCCAATCGAACTTCATCAACCCTGGTATCCAGATGATTGGCGTTGGCGCAGATGCTGATTTGCTGCCGGAATTACGTTTGTCCTTTAACTGGAATTATTTCCGGTTTGATACCACTGAGGTGCTAGAAGCCCTCAGACAACAAGGACCTATTGATGAGGCGCTGGGTCACGACGTGTCCCTATCGCTGATCTATCGACCGTTTATGAGCCAGAACATTGTGGTTCGCTTATCGGCGGCGGGTCTGGTGGCAGAAGATGGATTTGATGATTTATATGGTAATGAAGCGGACACACCTTATTCAGTGTTAGCTAACATTACCTTGATGTACTAGGAACGTTATGAATCGAATAGTGAACATGGCATTCAAAACAGGGCTGCTGCTAGCGCTGATGGTGGTTGGTGGGTTCAGCCAACTGACCTATGGTGCTTCAGCAGGGGGCGCATATGTTGAGCGAGTTTATGAGCCAATCCCACCGGCACCGCGTTCGCAGTCTGTTGCTGAGGCAGATGCGAAAAGTGCCGGGTGTATGTCATGTCACACAGAAACAGATAGCAAGAGTATGCACGCCAGCCCAGGTGTGGTGTTAGGTTGTACAGATTGCCATGGTGGTAATGCGGAAGTGTTTTTCCACGAGGGCGCAAAGGGTAGTGACTATGATCATGCTTTAGAAAAAGCCCACGTATTGCCAAGTTATCCGGAAGACTGGAATTTCCCCCACAGTAAAAACCCAGAAATCTCCTACACCTTACTTAACAAAGAAGCGAAAGAGTTCGTACGCTTTGTTAACCCTTCTGACCTGCGGGTTGCCAAAGAGGCATGTGGCGCCTGTCACCTGGAGATTGTCCAGGCAGCCAAGCGCAGCATTATGGCCACAGGTGCCATGTTGTTTGGTGCCGCCACTTACGCTAACAATATTTTGCCTTACAAAAACTATATTTTGGGCGAGGCTTATACTCCTGATGGACAACCAAGTGCCATTCAGGGACCGCCGCTCAAAGATGCTGCGCGTGCCCAACAAGAGTATGGTGTTTTACCCATTTTATACCCACTACCCTCCTGGGAAACGGTACCTCCCGGCGACGTATTCCGGGTGTTTGAGCGCGGTGGCAGAAATATCACCAACCTATTTCCTGAAACTGGTCTACCTAACGCTCTTGGCTTAATTCAGCGAATTGAAGAGCCTGGTCGGCCTGACTTCAGGCAGTCTAATCGCGGGCCTGGTACTGGTCAGCGCATTAGTGTTCCAGTCTTGAACGTGCACAAGACTCGCCTAAATGACCCACTTATGTGGTTCCTTGGCACTAATGATAATCCTGGTGACTTTCGTACCTCCGGTTGCGGTGCTTGCCACGTGGTCTATGCTAATGACCGAGATCCGCGGCACTCGGGTCCTTACGCTGAGGCCGGACATACAGGTATGACCCAGACAGTGGATCCAACGATTCCGAAGGGAGAAGAAGGCCACCCAATTAAGCACGAATTTTCTCGCGCGATTCCCACCGCCCAGTGTATTTCCTGTCACATGCACCAGCCGAATATGTTTGTGAATACGTATCTCGGTTTCACCATGTGGGATTATGAATCAGACGCGGAATCCATGTTCCCGAAAGAGCAGGCGTACCCAACCTCGGAAGAAATACGCGCGATCAACAAGCACAACCCAGAGGGTGCTTCAGTTCGTGGCCTTTGGGGTGATCAAGAGTTTTTGCGACAGGTTTCAGAAATGAACCCCGACCTGAAGAACACTCAATTTGCGGACTACCACGGTCACGGTTGGAACTTCCGTGCAGTGTTTAAGAAAGATCGAAAAGGTAATTTGTTAGACGCTGAAGGTGACATTGTTGAACCCGATGATCCCGATAAGTGGGACAAGGCAGTACACATGTCATCAATCCACCTGGATGTTGGTATGCACTGCGTTGATTGTCACTTCTCGCAAGATAGTCACGGTAATGGCCACATTTACGGTGAAGTGGCGAACGCTGTGGAAATTGATTGTGTTGATTGTCACGGTACTGCCAACGAATACCCAACACTGAAAACCTCGGGTCCAGCAGCGCCTCCCGGAGGCACGGACTTAAGTTTGATTCGTAATCCTGACGGTCGTGCTCGTTTTGAATGGCGTGACGGTAAGTTGTACCAGCGCAGCTTATTATGGCCGGATCGAGAGTGGGAAATGAGTCTTACCAAAGATACCGTTGATCCGAATAGCGATCAGTACAATGCCAAGGCAGCCCGCGCCAAAACTATGCGCCGAGGCGATACTGCTGGTCAGGAGTGGGGTGCCGATGTGCCGCCGGAAGAACGTGCGCACGGTTATGACACCATGGAGTGTTACACCTGTCACCAATCCTGGACCACAAGCTGCGCCGGTTGTCACTTACCGATTGAAGCCAACTGGAAAACCGAACGTAAGCACTATGAAGGGGGCGAAACCAGAAACTACGCCACTTACAACCCGCAAGTAGTTCGCGACCAGATATTTATGTTGGGTCGTCGCGGCAAGAGTAACGGTGGCCGTATTGCGCCGCTACGTTCAACCTCAGCGCTAGTGTTGTCATCCACCAATGCTAACCGCGAAAAGATCTACGTTCAGCAGCCACCAATTTCGGCGCCAGGTTATAGTTCCCAGGCGATCAATCCTCACTTTGCGCACACTGTACGAAAGACTGAAACACGAGTTTGTAGTGATTGCCACCTGTCTGAAACCAGCGATAACAACGCCATCATGCAGCAAACACTGGGTTTTGGTACTGACTTTGTAGACTTCATTGGTTACCACGCCTATCTCGGTGGAGACGGTTCTGTGGAAGCAGTACAAGTCACAGAATGGGATGAGCCCCAGGCGGTCATTGGTAGTTACCTGCATAAAGTGGTGTATCCCGATTACTTCAACAAACATGAAACTGCAGGTGATGTGCTGGAAACTGGCCATTCCCACAGTTCTGGTGAAGTGAACTGTATCCAGCTTCGCGGTGAATACCTGTTTGCCGCGGCAGGTGAGAAGGGCATGGTGGTATACGACGTGGCGGGTATCGCGAATAAAGGCATTAGTCAGCGGATTATCACTGCACCATTCTCAAAACATGGTCATGACACCGCGCTGGAATCAACTAACGCGACCTGTATGTCACTGCTCACGACCCAGCCAATTGCACCGTATCGAAATGAAGGTGAGTTAATGCGGGTGCAAAATCAGGAGAAGCCATTCCATCCGATCTACAACTACGCGCTCATCACAGACTCAGTTGAAGGTTTGATTCTGACTGACGTTAACACCCTGTCAGACGGTGAACCGCGGAATAACTTCTTAGAGCGCGCGGTGACCTGGAATGAAGGTGGTGTGTTAGATGGTGCACGTTATCTAACCGTAGGTGGACACTATGCTTACATCACAGCAGATGCTGGTCTGGTGGTGGTTGATCTGGATGATCCGCTAAAACCAGTGCATGTGGCGACAGTCCCCATGAATGATGCCCGGGGTGCTTACTTGCAGTTCCGCTATCTGTTTGTCACCGATGCCGAAGGTCTTAAGGTGATTGATGTGACCGATCCCACCAAACCCAGGTTGACTGAAAACAACGTCATTGCCTTGGCAGACGCACATAATATTTCTCTGGCGAGAACATTTGCTTATGTTGCTGCTGGTAGTGAAGGTCTGGTGATTGTCGATGTCACAGACCCAGAGAACATGAAAGAGTTCACCAGGGTTAGTGATGGCCTCGTTGATTCTCGAGATGTTGTGGTTGCCAGTACCAATGCCAGCCTATTTGCCTACGTTGCCGACGGTGTGGGTGGTTTGAAGGTTATTCAACTCACCTCGCCTGAGACCCAGCCACGCTTCTATGGCTTTAGTCCAGACGTTGTGCCGGAAGTGATTGCGACGTATGAGACTAAAGCACCAGCATTGTCCCTGAGTCGCGCTCTAGAGCGAGATCGTGCAGTGGATGAAACCGGTGGTCAGGTGGCTGTCTTCAGCCGACTGGGTTCTGGGCCTCTCAGTAAAGAAGATATGGAAAAACTCTATCTCGATAAATCAGGTAAACCCTGGTTTGTTAAAGATGAGCTTGATAAAAAACAGGCAAAACGAAAATGATGAGAATTCGATCTTACCTAGTTGGCTTGAGCGTCGTTTGTTTCTATTGGGCGGCAAGCGCCACAGCGGATGAATTGCCGCAGTATGCGCCCCAGGATCATCTGGGTGTGGCCACTTG
>JBKAGC010000157.1:0-8564 GCA_046290215.1 Pseudomonadales bacterium
GTCCGCATACTCCAGAGCTAACTGCTCTGCTTGTGAAAACCCATCCAGTGATTGGTCTAAATCAAGTTGCGCGATCTTCTCTTCAGTCAAATCTCCTGCAGACTGCAGGAGTCGAACATTAAGTCAGGTGAAGCAATCGTTATGACGAGCAATTCTGAGCCTGACCATCTCAATCAACTCTTCAGAGATGGATCGACCTTGCCTGGCAGGGAAATAGAACTGGTAATAGGCATTAATGAATTCCTGCGCGTTGGCCAGGCCCCGCAGCGTCGAAGTATCGGCACCACTGGCTTCCATAGCTTGTGCGGCGGCACGTGTTGCCTCATCCAGTTCTGCATCAGGTAGTAGCCGAATTCTCGCCATGATTACACCTCCGTCGTCTCAGTGACATCGTGATATTGGGTAAGTGTTTGATCAATACCATGACATCGCTTAAGAACTCAAACTCCTGGTCGCCACCAACCATAGCAAAGCATCGAATAAATCTGTGATTCAGTACTTGCGGAGTGACCTGAAAACAGTCCACAGTAGTCGAGTAAAAGGGGGGAATAGAGAAACTGTGAGCGATTCTAAAATCGAGGCTGCAGCAGCGCCGCACGTATCATCTACCGATCAAGTTTCAGCAACCGCCAGGCCGCTGAGCAGGGTGCAAATGGCGCTATATGGGATTGCCAACCTTCCTACATCTATCGTTGGTTTGCCCATTGCCCTCTATATCCCTGCTTTCTATTCCCAGAACCTTGGCCTGTCGCTCGCTACCATTGGTGTTTTAATCGCCCTTTCAAGGCTCACCGATGTGTTTACCGATCCTGCCATCGGCATTGCCTCGGACCGTTTAAACACGAGGTTTGGTCGCCGCAAACCGTGGATTGTTGTGGGTATGCCGCTGATGATGTTATCGCTGTGGATGTTGTTTGTACCCAATAGTGACTTTGCGATTGGCCTCTGGCAGATACTCGGCGGCGAGGCTGTGACCAATCTCTATTTGTTCATCTGGATTAGCGCTTTGTATCTCTCTTTTACCCTGGTGGATTTGCCTTATCGCGCCTGGGGTGCTGAGATGTCCGTTAACTATGATGAACGCTCCCGCGTCACTGGCTGGCGGGAAGCCTTCGGTTATGGCGGCACACTGATGGCCCTGTCTATCCCGCTCATCATGGCGCTGGTGTTAAACAAACCCGGCCCGGACAATGCTCTGCTGGCTATTGCACTGGTGGTCCTGGTGTTATTGCCTGTTTTGACTGCTCCCGCCCTCATCTGGGTTCGCGAAAAATCTTCCACTGCATCCCCCGTGGCAAAACGGGTATCAATGAAACGCGGGCTGAAAATCGTCCTCGCTAACGGACCTTATTTGCGACTGGTGATTAGCCTGCTGTTTCTCGTAGCATCCGTGAGCATGACGGCAACTCTTTCCTTCTTTTTCGTCAATGCGGTGATGGAGCAGCCGTTTGATCGCTATGCGATCTTTATTCTCGCTTACTATCTAGCCAGCAGCCTGGCCATACCTATCTGGTTTGCCATTTCGAAACGGCTTGGCAAACACAAAACAGTGGTACTTGGCATTCTCTGGTTATCTCTGTGGAGCGCCTTTATACCACTGTTAGGGCCAGAGGACTTTTGGGTCTTCTTTGCAGTAATGATGCTGAAAGGCTCTGCCGTTGGTGCCCTGGTATTTTTGCCTGCTTCTATGGCGGCAGACGTGGTGGATCTAGACACATTGCGCACCGGCGAACAACGCACCGGTCTGTATTTCTCTTTATGGGGCATGGTGAACAAAGCCGCCGTTGCACTGGGTGTACTGATTGCCACTAACGGCGTCGCCTGGTTCGGCTTCGATCCCGCTCTGGCGGAAAACACGGCTTCAGCAAAAATGTCCGTCGCCCTGCTATACAGTGTTGGACCCGCCCTTTTTGCCTGTGTCGCACTGCCTTTGCTTTGGAAGTACCCCTTATCAAAAGCCCGCCAGGAGCGGATGCGCGCTCATATTGAGCGTCGTGACGCTCGCAGGCAGCAAGCTGCCGGAACAGCCTAGCAGTCCAGATAAAGCATAGTATCTGGTAGCTTACCTTGGCATATTGCGTTTTAGGGTCCACTTAGAACAAAACAGGTTGTGAACAAGCAAACACTTCATTTGGTGATTCCTGCAGTGCTCAGCTTGCTGATCTTGGCCGGTATGATCAGCGTCGCTCCATGGCAATATCAACGAGAGGCAGTTCTTGCAGGCAGCTACTGGCTCTTTCTAAGTGCTAACGTCGCTCATCTGAATTGGCCTCATGCGCTCTTAAATCTTACGGCTCTCGGCTGTCTCACGGTTTTGCATTGGCGGTATTATCGACCTTTTCAACTTCTCGCACTGCTTTTTGTCTGCGGGCTCAGCACCACTATTGGATTGTTTGCATTAGAACCAGACATTGAAAACTACGCGGGGTTATCCGGCGTCTTACACGGTCTGCTCGCCTGGGGCGCGCTTCAGGATATTAGAATCAGGCAATACACCGGTTGGCTTTTGTTACTCGCGCTGATTCTCAAACTCAGCATGGAGATAGTTTTCGGCCCCTCAGAAACCACCGCCTCGATGATCAGCGCGCCAGTCATTCACACCGCGCATAGCTATGGCGCTTTGGCTGGCTGCCTGGTTTTTGTGATCCAAACAGCCATCAACAAAGCGCGCGATTAGCTAGCAGCACCTGTTCTCACGAGGCGTCTATACACTAGCAGCCCAGTCAGCAACAACACCATCCAACCCATAGCTCCGCCACCACCGCTAGAGCGTCGCGGAGTTGCTTCTACATTGACTGTTATCTCACCAGTATCTGTCGCACCGGTAGCGTCCTGGATGACATAGGTGATGGTCACAGTTGTCGGCACCACCGCCTGGGACGGCACAAACTCAATGCGTCCGCTATTGATAGTCACCGTACCGCTGTTCACAGTAGCAGACACCAACTCAAGGGCATCGTTATCAGCATCCGTGTCGTTAGCTAGCGGATCAATGGTGAGCGTCTGATTGGCCAGAACACTGGCAGCGTCATCCACTGCCAGTGGTGGTCGATTACCAAATACATTGACTGTAATTTCTTGCTCCACCAGAGAACTACCGTCAGAAACCTGATAGATCAAGATGTCGGTACCGAAGAACCCATCAGCAGCGGTGTAATTCACGACAAAACCATCTGTGGTCACAGTACCAAATTGCGCTGACACGTTAATAATCGTCAAGGTGTCACCATCGGCATCCGTATCATTATCGAGCGGCGTAATCACCGTGCTCTGACCAAGTGCAATCTCAACCTCATCAACTTGCGGTTGCGGTGGCGAGCCAGTCACAACCGGCGCTGCAACACCACCTGGATCCACCACAGTACCGTTGGCAACACCATCAGCATCGTTAGGGCCACCGTCTTGAATCACAAGTTGAATACAGTTGTGCCCGGTTGTGAGACCAACCTGGTACTCGCGGCTGCCCGGCGCAGGACAGGTATTGAAAGGTGCTAAAGCAGAAGACACCGAGTTATTCGCATCCACCACAAACGCCTGCCACGTGTTGTCAATCAGCTTACGATAGGTCGCATTAGGCGGTATTGGCGTATTCTGCGGCAATACAACGGTCAGTTTTTGTCCCGCTTGACGAAGCACCGCCTCGAAATCAAATAGGTTATCCGGCTTGGTAAAGCCGTCGTCACCAGGTGTGCTGTTTGGCGTGATCTTCACATCTAGACTGCGCCGGCCCAGACTGCCAAGCTTCAACCGCACTCCAGGGTTTGCCTCCACAGTCACCGGACGTTCTTCAGCCACCGTTAAGGCCGCCGAGCCGGTATCTGTAGAGATGACCTTTGGCTCCATGCTCAAGAAACTAGCTACTGAGACGGTTTGCAGAAAGTCCAGTCGACCATCCTGATTTTTGTCGTTGCACTCTTGCAAGTTGAAAATGCCATCGCGATCTGTGTCATCAAGGCTATCTGATGCAAGGCAGCTGGAAAGCTGTGCCGCCGGGATGAGCTGGACTGTTAGCGCATCGTTGTTAATACCGCGAGTTGCTACAACTGGTTGTGCGTTATCCTGTTCAATAGTGAAGGTAGCGGTTCGACTCGCGCTAAGATTATTATCAAGGCTGGTCAGTGTTGCCTGCACCGTGTACTCACCCACAGCCAATTGAGAAAAGCTTGTCGAGGGCTCAGTTTCCGCTACGGTGCTGACGGCAACCCCATCGCTGTTGAGTAGAGTAAATGTATAACTTTGGTTTTCTGGCGCATCGGTCACTTGCACAGTGACGGTCTCTCCTTCGAGGAAACTGGTCGTCGAATCGCCCCCGGCGTTTTGCACGGCAACGACAAAATCGGAGGGAGGCAATTGCGCATCCGTCAGTATCAGTGTCGTGGTATCGAGCAGGCGCGGCCCCGCTTCACCAGCAACGACGGTGAACGGATAAAGGAATATATTCACGGTCTCATCCTCTTCTGGCACACCATCGTTAGTCACATTAAACGAGATAGTCTGGCTAGTAGGGCCATTTGGCAGGAATTGGACGTTCCCCACTTCCGTCAGGTCATAATCAGCACTATCGGCAGTGCCCTTGGCAGTGGCCAATCCTGCTCTGGCGTTAGGTGAAATCACGCCACCCGATTCCGGCTCTACCAAATAGTCAAAAGAAACGTCTGTGGGGGGCGGGCCATTTAAGCTAATGGTGAATGATGCTTTGCCACCTTCAGAATATCTAAGACCTTCTTCAAGTCGCGCAACCGGTACAATATTCACCGTCTGCTTGGCGGTTGATGTGGCACCAAATCGATCCGTGGCCTTATAAGTGACCGTCCTTGCACCAGGCTCCAGACGCAAGCTTTCTGGTGCGCCGATAACACTCACGGCGACGGGTTGATTATCTGCATCAACGGCCGTTGCCACACCAATCAGTTTCGAAACATCCGTGCGCCGGCCAGTGGCATTTAAAGTCACTGTTTCAGGCACTGTGATGGTTGGGCCGCCGCGCAGCTGCACGTCAACCGTCGCTGTGGTCAGGACTGTGCCCTGAGTCTCATTGCTCAATTGATAGGCTATTTGTGTTACGCCACCGTCAAAATCCGCTGGCAAGGTTAAAGTGACATTACCCGAATCACCCAGGCTCACCTCTCCAGCACCACGGAGGACTATTACCCTATCAATGGTCGCGGCTGGACTGCCTAACGAGTCGTTTGCGAGAAACTGCTCTTGCAGGTTGGTGAACTGCCTTTGCGTATTGTCTGGCCGTAACTCCAGCTCAATCGCATCGGGCTTGGCTTGTAAAGCCACATAGTTGATGTTGATCGTACGGCTCACGGTTCGTGATCCGAGATCTTGGATCTCAACAACAACGGGAAGTTCAGATGGCGGACTAGTAAGAACCGGTAGTGTCAATGTAGCTGAGCCCGCACCAGCATTGGCTATCACGCTGCTAAGCATTTCCCCGTTTACTTTCAGGCTAATCCGAGACAGTACCGAGGTCTGATAAAGCACATTGACGTCAACAGTCTCACTAGGCGACGTGACGAACTCTTCGTCCACAACTGTCAGCTGCAGGTTGTCATTAGCAGGGACAGTAAACGTCACAGTGCCATTGGTACCTACGACTTGCTGATCCCTGACGTCGAAAACGTAAGCAAAAGGCGACGCGATAGGGAAAGTCGGCGTGAATGTGACTGTATTAGACTGTTGTAGTGCATCGAATGCACCAGAAGAACTGGTTGCAAAGGTGATCGTATCGCCAACATCTGGATCGCTCACTAACTGCGATATCGGGATGGTGATCGGTGATAAATCTGTGATGGTTCGCTGCAGCGTGTTGCCAACAGGCGCATCATTGACCGCGGCAACTGCCACTGTGATGGTTGCAGTTTTAGAGACACCTGCAACAGACAGGGTATAACTAATGGTCTCCGTACCATTGAAATTCAGCGCTGGGTTATATCGCAATGTATTGCCGTTTAATACTACACTTGAGCCGCTGCTCAACGTTGTGCTAACACCTTCACTTAAGGTCTGGCTTTCTATCGTGATGCTTGTGCCAACGCTAAAGGAATCATTCGCCAGGAAGGGAATGTCTAGCGGCGTATCCTCGTTAGTACTTTGATTAGGATCATCCACCGCAACCAGCACAACAACACAGACAGTTTCATTGTCATTTGGTACTGTGCCTGTGGGACAAGTTCGGACTCGTCCATTGGAAAAAACACTACCCTCTGGAATCGTAAAACAGCTAAAGTTTGACAACACTTCCCCACTGGCGCACGAAGTTTTTGCCTCACGCAGCGCGTAGCGAATATCGACAAAACCAACAAGTTCATTAAAGGCAAAACCAGATATTGTGCCCGTAGAATCTACATTGACCCCATAGTCAACCTGGCCACACGAGTTAGTTGCCTGACAAGAAAAGCTGATAAAGCCGACCAATTCATTAAAAGCAAAACCATTAAGTGCGCCATTAGCACCCACGCTCACACCGAAGTTAACAGCATCGCATACACCGGTGTTTTGACAGGAAAAGTCAATCCAGCCAATTCGTTCAGAAAACGCGTACCCGACGATGGAGGTCTGATTGAGGAGCAGTGCTCCGCCGCCGACATCAGGTTTGAGGTCAATAAAACCAACCCGATCATTGAAGGCATAACGCTTATCTTCTCCTCCCGCTAGACAGTTACCGCCGAGAAAAACCTGGCCATCGGGACAGCCGGTCGCCGTCACTTGAACTGTGGCGGTGGTGTCAAGCGATTGATAACCGCCATTTTTAGTAGCATCTGCCGTCACCGAAATGGTTGCTGACTCACTCAGAGCCACGTTGACATTGCCACTAGTTTGTCCGTCAGCAATAGTAATTTGCTGACCAGTGCTTAGGGTTAGCAGTAACTCACCAATCGGCGCATTGTTAACCGTTGCAGTGACAGTCACCGCATCGCCGACATTGATCGCCGCACTATTGCCAGGCGTGCCGCCAGTGCTTTGTACCTGTAAGGTCACCGTCGATGCAACGACTGTGGTGTTACAACTGCCCGCAGTTAACACACGACTGGCAATACAAGCGCCGGCAAAGTTAGTAGGCGTCGGTACCGCTTCGCTAACGTTGCCACTGCCATCATTGTTTAGTGACTTCGTTCCCAGGGTGAGCGATGAATAGTTGATGCCGGCGTTAATAGCAAAGGCCGCGCCTAGGCCAGCAACCGTGCCCGAGCCTGGCAAGAAGGGAAATGTCAGGTTTGTATTACCTGCTTGCGATGCGTCAAGCGCGACATCGGGAGTGACGCCAAATGCCGATTCGACGTTTGCTGTACCAATCAAGAAATGTTTATTGAGCTGACTTTGTCCTTCCGGCGTTGTACTGGGAATAACATAGATTTGCGAGTTACCTGAATTGTTCGCCGCTTGAACTGAAGAACCCACCAGGGTCTGATCAATTCCCGGGTTAAACAACTCGATAAACTCCACACCGTTGTTGGAATAGATTTCTTTAATGAACCACTGCGGACCCGAGCCGCCACCACCGGGATCGCCGCCGCCGGCGTCCGGAGTAGCGCAGGTAGGCCCGGTAAAACCAGCATTACAGTTGCAGGTTGAGTCAAGCGGATTGAATGTACCGTTAGATGAGCATTGAGCGTCGCCGCCACCAGCGCCACCACCGGGATCGCCACCGCCAGGATCACCACCTCCCGGATCACCGCCGCCAGGGTCCCCGCCCCCTGGATCACCACCGCCAAAGCTGCCATTAACACCGGCGTTATTGGTAGGCGTCGCAATTGTAGAGACAATGCCATTGTTGTCATCATCGGTTAATGAATTCACGCCGTCTGATGGCAGCGCGCCAAGATAGTTAAAAGGTGCCTCTTCTGCGCCAAGCTTCAAAGTGAGAATGGTGGTTGTGCCCATATCATCGCCGCGAGGCACTAAATTAGCCGCGATGTTTAAATCCTGGGTGACGCTAGCCTGGGAAAATAAGCTTGATGTGCCAAGCAATACACGCGAACCTGCCGTAGTGGTTAATCCAGATTCCACGGTGGCACTGAAGGTATAAATCGTGCCGCCGTTATTGTGCTCAATGGTAGCGTTGTTCAACGCAGAAATGCCCTGGCCAGTGGCATTTAGCAATTCAATGTACTGCAGTGAACCGTCGGAATTAGAAAAAACCTCAGAAATGAACCAGCCGGCGTTGGCTGTTGAGGAAGAAAAAAGAAACACCAATGCAAGACAACAGGACTGAAAACATCTCTCGATGGTGCGCACACTCGGCAAAGCGTTCATTCAACTCACCCTAATTATGACGGGATGTAGAAACTGATCACGGACAAGATTTTGCTTTCTGTTATGAGGAAGCAAATGGGTCCGTTAACAAGAACACTCGTTCCACAGGTATGCCAAGACGCCCATCCGAAGCTCTCTTCTCTGCGAGAACAATCGCGTCAGCGTTCTGGATATAAATCACCATAGAGACGTCAACCAGTTGCGTTGGTTCACCGATAGCGGTGAGTATCGCGGCTTCGCTAATGGTGGCAATTCCACCAGAACCCACCGCGCCCAGTTCTACTTGTGTCACGGCGCCTTTG